>JAGVEU010000364.1 GCA_020057985.1 Calditrichota bacterium
GCAAGCGGTAAGTTCGGGAATTTATTGATGACTTCCCGATACTTTCCTTCATCAAGCAGCTTCTGGGCAAGCCTACTTCTCGCCTGAAATGCTGCCGGAGTATCAATGTAATTCTTGAGAATCTCTTCGAAGTCTCCCTTGTTCAGAAGTCCTTCGGCGATCTTGGCTTTCGCGCGCAATGCATATCGGGTATCCGGATACTTCTTGATAACCTCTTCATAGGCACCCTTTGAAATGAGCTTGCTGGCGGCAGCGTCAGGGCTGTCGCAGCCGGAGGCAAGCAAGAAAATCGAAAGGGCAAGTACGCTGTAAAGCAGGGTCTTCACTGTCAAGATCTCGTCCAAACTGGTCAAACAGGGTCAATCTTAATAAGCCACTAAAATAGTAACTTTATTTCAAAAAGTCAAGCGAAAAGCCCTCGACATCGAAGATATTTTCACAATCGGGCATCGCCTAAGTAATGACATGATTGAACTTAGGCGTCCTCTCGCAGGCGGCTTTGGGTTGTCTCAATCGGATTTATCTGGGGTGGAAAATTCCTCTGCTCTTAGTTCAATTGAACAAGTAAGCGCATGTTAAACCACATATTAACAATTATTTATAGCATTGTGGGTGTGGAACTCGCGCTCTTCCTCAACCGTGATGTCGCTTTAATTGGAGCATGGCTGAGAGTCACTCGAATCTTCGACCGACTTTCTCTGTCGAAAATCCTTGCAATTGTCGGCTGCTAAAGCTACATTTAGAATGCTATAGTAGAATCAGTCTCAGAAGGCAAAGCGGAGGTCGTGCACCCGCTTGTGGAAGAACAACAACATGCTTTCATCGGGGGCTCAGTGACAGAGAACGGTGGTCCCTTTCTCGGTAATTTCAGCCGATGAGCGGTTTCCTTAGTCCTATTGCGACACAAAGATACGATTTCCAGACGAGGATGTCAAGCAATTCTATTCTAAAAGCACTCATCTGTCAACCCTAATCCGGGCACTAATGACGGGCAATACTAAGTCTAACTTCTTAGGTTTGTGTGAACTTCTTTGAACAATTAGAGCAAGGCCATTACGGATCAATTGAACTGAAAAAGCAGATCGGACCAAATTTGGTGCGCGGTCTTGCTGTCAGTGTTGCGATTTTTTTTCTTACAATTGCAGTGCCTCTCATTTTCATGAAATCCACCGATTCGAAACCGGAGCTTCAGCCACCAGTCAGAGTCGTGGATATTTCGCTGCTCACCAAGATCGTCAGTCAGCAGGAAACTCCGAAGCAAGTGCGAATCGCGCCACCCGGGTTTTCCCGTTCACGCGGTTCTTCTGGCGGGTCCGCGTCACTTGCAAGGTTCTTGCCCGGTGAAGTCACCGCGACTCCCTACGAACTTCCTGCTTCATCTTCGTTGATTGAGGAATCCAGGCTTGGTTTGGCTGAACCGTTGATGAAGAGCCCGCTTCCGAATTACGAGACTTCGCTGTCAGAACCCGGGAATATACCGCTTCCTGATCTGTCATCGAGTCGAAGCACGAGTGGAGATGTCTTTCTTCCGTCAGGTCTACCGTCACCGCAGACTCGCGGCGAAGTAGAGTATATGAGCGGGGGAGGTACCGGTGGACTTCCAACTGCCTTGCCCAGTATTGGTACTGGCGCTGGAAGTGGTACCGGAACAGGTTCGGGATCTGGCCCTTTGGGCGATTTGCCCGGTATTGGTTCCGGGACTGGTGGCTTTGGAGACGTAACTTCCACGGCTATGGTTCCCGGCGCGGGCGGTTCGGGAGATCGTTACGTGGCGTCCGCACAACCCGGCACCGAAGAATCGGGTAAGCACAAGAGCAAAATAACGGAAGATATCATGAGCGAGCGTGAGCTATCCGGGCTGCTCAAATGGCTGCGGAGCCAGAAGGCGAGCTTTCCTCCGGTCGTGAAGACCTACTTGGAGACCCACGATAACGATCAATGCAGCATCATAAGTTATGACGGGTGGGACATCTTTATCCAATTCTCCGAGGATGAGCATCAACTCAAGATCTTTCTGACTAAAGGGACGACCGGGATTCTGCTGGCAGATTCTGATTTCAAAAGCCGTTCGCAATTGCTCGGAATGGGCCGCGTGGATCGCAGCACGTCGGGAATTTCGTCCATCGAATCCGCGCGCGAAAAACCCACCTTCGAGCGCACGAACGAGTTTTACCGCGTGTTCCAGAACTGGATGCAAACGCAGGGCATTACTATGGGGTCGCGCGCTGCGAAGTAATTGTGAAGAGAGTAATTAAGAACGAATGGTAATGTTTCGAGCGCTGATTTTCGCACTGATCTGTATTGTCCTGACTTCGCCTGCCTACGCCGCTAAAAAGAAGCCAAAGCCCCCCGCAGGAATAGACTCCACGACGAACCTTCAAGCGGATTCACTCAGCCGCAAGCTTTTCGGAGAGAAGGACGATGAGTCTCAGGCGAGACGCGAGTTCGATAAAGGTAAGGAGGACTTCGCCGCCGGTCAAGCCTTCCTTGCGGAAGCGGATTCGATGCGGCAAACCGGTCAGGATACGACACTGAAGAAGCCAAGCGGCTTGTTCGGGATTCTTCGGCAGCAATTCGGCGATACGACCTATTCGTCCCGTGAGAAAGAGACACGCAAGCGGGCCGAGATCGCCTTTCGTCAGGCGGAGAAGGAGTTCGCTCGCGTTCTGAAAATTGCTCCGAGCATGAAGGAAGCGCGAATGTGGCTGGCTGCAACCTACGACATGCTCAGAGAGTGGGAGAAGTCAGCTGCGATCTACCGCGAGATTCTTAACGATCGGCAAGGTGAAGATCGTCTCTGGTTCAACTATGGTTATGCTTCGCTGAACGCAGGTCAGTACGACAAGGCCGTCACTGGGTTGCAACAGGCCATTGACATCAGCGAGTTGATTTCGGGAGATCCGGCAAAGACTCCTAACACTTATCGTGTCTATGCTGCCGAAGCCTATGCGCGCACCTATCAGGACAAACTGGCTCTGAACATGTTTCGCACTGCGCATCAATATGCGGACGCTCCGACAGCCGGTGAGATTCAACGGATGATTGATTGGATTCTGTGGGATGACGGCGGGATTCTGGCCGCTGAGCACCGTGATGAAGCGTTTAGGGCAGAAAACGAGAACCGCTGGCAGGATGCCCGTCGAGCGTATGAATCCGGAATTAGCGCTGCGCGAACGGAAAAAGCCCACGATGAATTGACATGGCGGCTTGCGCTGGTTGAATTCCGTGATAATTCTCCGGCAGATGCTCTGGCGAGAATGAAGACTCTGGTTGAGGGCAGAGACAATGTGCGCGAAGAGTACCGCGAGAGTTACGGAAAAATGCTCTATGCCCATGCTCAGAACTTGCAGAAGTCCGGCGATACTCGCGGTGCGTTGAACTACTTTCTGCAATCAACGACATTCCCCTGGAGTGCGCAGGGAGCCGGTTACGTGGAGATCGCGCAGATTGCCAGTAATGATTTGGATACAGCTATTGAACACGCAACAAAGGCTCTTTCTTACCCGCTCACGAAAGAGCAGCAGAGAGTGGCCTATCAGATTCTCGAGGCCTCCTATCGCTCGAAAGGCAACTGGGAAAAAATGAAATACTACCGCCAGTTGCTCGACAGTAATCCGTAGGCGATTATCTTCAAGAAACAGAGAGACTTTTCAATATGTCTGCAGACCTTCTTTTGCGATCACAGATTCCATCGGGTCGCGGAGCAGCACCGAGGACGGTACTGCCTAGTAATGGCCGGGCTCGGCAAGCAACATCGCAACTCACTTTCAAGAAGTACTATAATATCAAGAGGACGTTTCTTTCTTCAGCGCTTCTTCTTTGTCTTGCTCTGCCACTCTTCGCTTCCAGCCTTGTGGAATTCAAAATGATGTCGCTCAAGAGTGTCTCCGACGCAAGTGAGATCTCGATCTTCCGGTCGGAACTCTTTCTTGGCACGGAGAAGATAGATCGCATTCTGGTGACGGACATGCTCAACGACGGATTCGATGAAAATGACATCATCCAGCTCTTTCCCTCAGGCCGAGTCCTGCGGCTTCAACCGATTTCTCCCACGGTAGATCAGCTCTTGCGGTCGTACACGTTGCCGCCCAACACCTCGATTCATGAGACCAGCAAGTACTATCAGGAACTGGACTCCTTGGCTTACTATCGCAGTGGAGGCCGCGCGTTGGGTTACGGGATTCTGGGCGGAATTTCTGAGCGGCTGATGAAGGGCTATCAGGGCAGAGACGTAGAAGGTTATTTCAAAATTGGTTCTTCGGGATCCTCGATTCAGATTTGGAATTTTGATTCGACGCGAGTGCATTTTCCACCTCCGGCACGACCTGCGCAAGCACGGGTGGACACGGTTCTGCTTGTGCAGCGTGACACTGTCTTTACAACCAGAACGGATACTATAATTGTCATGCCACATCCGATTGTGATTCATGATACAGTCGCCATTCCTGCGGAGCTTCTGGCGCAGCGCGGCGAGATGTATTACCGCTCGGCGCTTGGCACTCTAGGCGGTGAGTACGACATGAATCATCGCTCGAGTTCTCGTGGCAAGATTGCACTCGGCGCCGGCAATGAATGGGATTTTGGGGTATGGGATCCGTGGGTCAGCGGCAGACAGGCCGTAGATTCACGCATCGGTTTGCGATTTCTCGCGGAGATGGCGCCGTGGAAGAGCGATACCCTGTCCCCTCGCTTTCTCTCCACGTCCTGTGAGGGGATGTACATTCCCGCATGGGATCGCAGTCTCTTTGTCTTCATGGGCGGTCGCGTGTACTATCACGACAATTTGTTCTGGGATCGGATTCGGGCGGCGTGGGACGATGATGTGTACAAGGAACCTGCCGCTCAGCATCTGAATCAGTATGAACTCACGACGAAGCTTGGTCTCGACAAATTGGCCGCATTCGGATTCGGCAAGCGAATTGGACTTTGGTTGAAGCTCTCGGGTTGGGTTACAGGCGGCAAGAAATCCGGGTATGATCTTCATATTAAGAAAGATTCGGAACAAAATTGGCATTGGGAGCATGATGGCGGAACGGATCTTGAAGCAGCCCTCACCGTTCGACTCGCCGAGGCCGCGCAGATTTCGTTCTCCGCAGGACAAATGACGATTCCCAATCTCTACTACGAATATGATAGTAGTCATGTCGCGCTTAAACACGGCCTGTTTCGGATGCAGCAGATCTATCAGACTGCGGCGATTCGGATTGTGCCTTACAATGTGCCCAATGAGAGCCAGCTTGTGCTGGAAGCGGCTCTAAGAAACAACACACTGGACACAAAATTTAAGCAAGGTCAGGACAAGGCTCTGCTCACGGGACTCTATTTTCCCTATTTTGAGACTCCTGAAATCAGTGGCACGATCCGGTTTGATATAGAAGTTGTGCGGATTGATGTCGGTGTGAAATATTTTGTTCCACCGTCCAATAGCGGCGATTCGCAGATTCGGCCCTTTGGAGGTTTGTCTTTCATGTTCCGCTGATTACGGAATGGCGTCCTGTAAAATGTGGCAGAATTGTATTAAGACCTATAGTGGTTCCCGAAAGTAAGTTGCGATCACGGATTCGGCCGAGTCGCGGACCGGCTGGACTTGGTGAGTTACATCGCAACCCACTTTCGAGAAGTACCATGAACATCTTCAAGAACAAAGTCAAGCTCTTGCCGTCAACTCAGAGCAATGAGAATATTGCGATCCTTGGGGGGCGGCGCTGATTTGGAAAGAACTACGCAAAAACCAAACTATGAAAGCGACCCACCATGAGACTTGATAGAATTCTCCAGGCGATGCTCCCGCATGACGAGCACTTCTTCGGTCTGTTTGAGGAATCCGCACAGAACATCGTGTTGGCCTCAGAAATATTGCAGAAACTTCCATTGGCTACGACGAATGAAGAACGCGTGCGAATCATCGAACAGATCAAAGACTACGAACACGATGGAGATGCGGTCACGCACAAGATATTTTCGGAGTTGAGCAGCACGTTCGTCACACCGTTCGACGCGGAAGATATTCATGTGCTGGCGTCGGCGTTGGATGATATTCTGGACAATATTGACGGCAGCGCGGGACGATTTCTTCTCTATAAGGTTAGCTACTGCCCTCCCGAAATGATGATGTTATAGTGTTTCTTAAAAAGGTTCCGACATGTTGAGTCGGAATGTCCGTTTGGTGCGTATCAGGGGGTATGAAAGCCATAAAACCCACCCAAGAC
>JAGVEU010000172.1 GCA_020057985.1 Calditrichota bacterium
CTTCATCCAGCCCGACGTTTCGGTCAGACTCCAGTGGGTCGCGTCCTCCCGAATCCACGACCAGCACGAGTCAAGCGTGGGCGAATCGAAGTTGTCTATGAAGGGAACAGAAGTTGGAGGACATTCAGTGGGTTGAGTGGATTGACAGGACCTGCAACTAAAAGCAGAGAGTGGGAAGTATTCCTCATAACCCACCACCGGCTGAAGCGTTCGCACCTCACTCACGTATAGCGGTATTGTGTTGTCGGCGCAGTAGACTTTGAGGTAATAGCGATTGCCGGGAGAGGCCGGCATAGCGTTGACATACCACATGTCACATCCAGGAATTGCCGCGCCACACCACATCCCCAGGCAGTCATTATTGTTCATGACTGCGGAGTTGAAATTGCAGTTGGATAGTGGCCAGAGTTGATCGAGTGAATCCGGGCCATTGGCATTTTCATCCCAGAAAATCCGAATCGCTCGACCATCGGGTACACAAGTGCCGGTAGGCGTACAATCCTCAGTGAGCCAACCTGAGTCCCAATTGCTGTTGGCCCCGACGTAAAGGTAAGGAGCAGCGGGTTGTGCGTGAGCCGTTGTCAACGACGAGGCCATCAACACAATAGCCAAAATCACAAAGCACAAAAAATATTTCATGGCGCGATCCTGAGGTGGGTAAGTATCATTGGAACACAATATTATAATATACTACCAAATTGGGTCAAAGACAAATCTGAAGAGTTCGTCAAATTATCACATAAAGTCATATTCGACAATGGCTAGGATACAGAAACAGAGCCTCAACCCAGCCTCCAACCCTGAAAAAAAGCGAGGCGTCCTCCTCGAACGCCTCTCCTCCAACAGCCTATCTCCAGCCTATTCAATGACCTGAATCTAAGTCACAAATGTTCAATAACTTAAGAATTAAGTGTTTGTTATTACATCATTTAACTATTGCATTTTTCTCTTGACAAAGCCATTTTTTGGTTGTATCTTGTTCAGCGTTCAGTCAAACAGGAGGCGAGGCGGGGAGCATTGATGGACTGGTTCGTTAGTGTTCCTTCGCTCAACCCCCCTACCCCCCAAACAAGTTGGGGGGAATCTGCCGCCCATAGCATTTTTTCACTCTCATTTGATGAGCAGGATGAAAGCAATCCTCTCCCCCCAACTCGTTTGGGGGGTAGGGGGGTTGAGAGCCAGCAAACTCCCAACAGCGGCAAATCAAGTTCAGGATTTCCGGTTTCATCCCTCATCCCTTCTCAGGACACGAACAGCATCTCCCGATACTTCGGCAGCGGCCACTGCGCATCGTCCACCATCAGTTCTAATGCATCTCCCGCCGCGCGAGTCTTGTCCATCAGGGGTCGCACTTGCTTCTGATAAAGAGTCGCATGTGCAAGCAGGTCATGGTTTGACTCTTCCGCTTTTGCCCGCACCGCATCCAATTCATTCAGCATCTGAATAAACGTATTCACCGCTTCGTTGATCTCGGCCAGCAACTTCTCCTGCTCCGCTTGCTTCGTGTTCTTCAGCACGATTTGGGTGGCTGCAATTGAAGTGGCCACCTTGGATTGATAGTCGAGCGCCGCCGGAAGAATCATGGTTCGACCCATGTTGGAGGTCATTGCCGCTTCAATGCAGATGGTCTTGACGAAACCCTCCAGACCGATGTGATAACGGCTCTCCAATTCCGCTTCGCTAAGCACACCATGTCCTGAGAAAATCTTTCGAGCTTTCTCCGTCACAAAGCTCGGAATCGCCTCAACAAAATTCTTCAGGTTTGGCAATCCTCGTTTCTCTGCTTCCTGATGCCACGCTGTCGTGTAGTTGTCGCCATTAAAGAGAATCGCCTGATGCTCTTTCAAGGTCTTCTGCACCACCGTCCGCACCGCTTCATTCAAATCTTTCTTTGCCGCAAGTTCACCTTCGATTTCATCTGCCATCTGCGACAAAGCATCCGCTACAATCGTATTTAAGACCATATTCGGCCTTGCCACTGATTGACTTGAGCCCACGGCACGAAACTCAAATTTGTTTCCCGTAAAGGCAAACGGAGAAGTCCTGTTGCGATCCGAATCATGCAGCGGTAACGGCGGCAAGGTTGCAACTCCGATATTCAAATAGCCTTGCGGTTTTGCCCTTGCCGTCGAACCCTGAATAATCGCTTCCACCACTTCCGTCAGCTTGTCCCCCAAGTAAACACTGATAATCGCCGGTGGAGCTTCATTGGCTCCCAAGCGGTGATCGTTGGCCGGTGTGGCAATCGAAGCCCTCAGCAAATCACCGTGCAGATGAACCGCTTTCAAAACTGCCGAAAGAAATACCAGAAACTGCGCATTCTCGTGCGGTGTATGACCGGGTTCAAGCAGATTATTGCCCTGATCGTCGCCGATAGACCAGTTATTATGCTTGCCACTGCCGTTCACTCCGGCAAATGGCTTTTCGTGCAAGAGACACTCGAAGCCATGCTTGTGCGCCACGGTTTTCATGACCGACATGGTCAGCATATTGTGATCGGTGGCAATATTCGCTCGTTCGTGCAGCGGAGCAATCTCAAATTGCGAAGGCGCAACCTCATTATGCCGCGTCGTAACCGGAATTCCGAGCCTGTAGAGTTCGCGTTCCAGATCCACCATATAGGCCAGCACACGCTCCTTGATCGCTCCGAAATAGTGATCCTCCATCTCCTGACCTTTCGGCGGGCGGGCGCCATATAAAGTTCTTCCCGCCGCCACCAAATCAGGTCGTAGCAGATAATACTTACGGTCAATAAGAAAATACTCTTGTTCCGGGCCAACCCAGGTAATAACCCGTGCCACTTGTTCCTTGCCAAAAAGCTTCAGAATCCGTAGCGCTTGCTTGCTGAGTGCTTCTACTGAGCGAAGCAGCGGAGTTTTCTTGTCCAGCGCATGGCCGCCGAAACCAATAAACACAGACGGAATGCATAACGTCTTC
>JAGVEU010000394.1 GCA_020057985.1 Calditrichota bacterium
ACCCCCAGCATTGGGGTGGCTGCCATGATTAGTAATGTCAAGAATCTGATTTTCATCTTCATGCCTCCTCCAAAAAAGCACAAAGCCCTGCCACAACCCGTGCCGCAAGGCTTCAAAGTGTCACTAAAATAGTGTGTTTGTCTGTACCGATTCATGATCTACTCTGAGAAAAAAACCTCGATAGTATCAATAATAGGATACGAAAGCATTTTGCAAAAGTCAAAGATTGCTCCGCAACCATTTCAGCCTCTTAGCATTTCCGATTTTCAGCATTATCAGTACCTTGCACACCCGTGCAACTTTTTCAGCCTTCGCGCGTCTAATGAGTAGCGGGGCAAAGAAACGCCGCCGGTACCTAAGTACAGTATTTTCAGATTGAAACAGAAGCATAGGCCAGAACGAAAAAAACGTACAAATTGTACAAAACACCCGTCTATCTCCAGTCTCAGCCTTTACTTCCACTTTCAGAAATCCCGATTTTTTCACAAGCGGTGCATTCACCTCGACATCATTTTTCACCAAATCCAATAGGAGATGGATTCCCGCTTGGACTTGTCATTCCCGCGAAAGCGGGAATCCAAAATCCCAAAAAGTCTTGAATCAAGTTAGATTTTCAGCCAGTTTTCGGACACCTCTTTTCCGCCTAACCCATTAAGAATTCAGGAATAAAAGTTAGTTCGTTCGGTCAAAAAAATAATTTCGCATCTATTTCAGCGTTTCAGAATTTCAGCATTTTAGCGTTTTCCCCATGAACATCGGCATTATTTGTTATCCTACTTTCGGTGGATCGGGAGTGGTGGCTAGCGAATTAGGTTTGGCGCTGGCGGAACGCGGGCATCAGGTGCATTTTTTCTCTTCCGCACGGCCCTTTCGTCTGCCCGGATTCAAGGAAAATTTGTACTTTCATGAAGTACCGGTGGTGCAGTATTCGCTGTTTGAGCACACGCCGTACACGCTCACGCTTGCCTCTACACTGTACGAGGCGATTGACCTGCATAAGCTTGATGTGATGCATGCTCATTATGCCATTCCCCACGCGGCCTCGGCCTTCCTTGCTAAACAGATGGGAAACGGCAAACCGCCGATTGTGACTACGCTGCATGGCACGGATATCACGCTGGTCGGCTCGCATCCGGCGTATCTGCCGGTGGTGAAATTTACCATTGACCAGTCGGATGAAGTCACGGCAGTGTCAAAATATCTGGCCGACGAGACGCGCGACGTGATCGGAGTCAAGCGCGAGATTCAGGTGATTCCCAATTTCGTAGATGGAGATTTTTACAATCGCAAGCGCTGCACGATTCGCAGAAGTATCTTTGCTCCCGAAGGTGAGCCGCTGATTATTCACATCTCCAATTTCCGTCCGGTCAAGCGGATCGGAGAAATGATGGAAGCCTTCATCAAAGTCCGCAAACAAGTCAAGTGCAGAATGCTGCTGGTGGGTGATGGGCCGGAGCGAGCGCGGGCTGAAAAAGATGCGCAGGCCGGAGGAGTGATTGGTGATGTATTCTTCTTGGGAAATCAGACGGCGATAGTGGATCTGCTGAGCATTTCCGATGTCTATTTCCTGCCGTCGAACTCGGAATCTTTTGGATTATCGGCGCTGGAAGCGATGGCGTGCGAAGTGCCGGTGGTAGCAGCGCGAGCGGGGGGAATTCCGGAAGTCGTGGCGGACGGTGAATGCGGTTATCTGACCGAGCCTGACAATACTGAGGAGATGGCTGCGCGAATTCTCGAATTGATTACTGACCGGGAACTGAATCGCCGCATGGGGAAAGCTGGACGCGCTCGTGCTATGCAGTTGTTTCCGACGGAGCGAGTGGTCTCACAATACGAGAGCTTGTACCGAAAGCTGACTGCATAAACAGAATCTCGAAAATTCAAGAACGGCGGCTCTACACAGAACCGCCGTTCTCATTTCACTCCCAAGGAGAAGAGAGAAGAAGTTGGCAGAATGGAGTAAGTCACGCTCACCTGTCTGCAAGAAGATTGATTGCAAGCAGTATGCCATAACATATTTTCAAGGACTTAGAGGTTTAGAACTGAGGAAAGTGAGGCGTTTGCGGCAAGTTTTGCCTCAGATTTGGATTTCGGCAGGGTTGCGTACCAGCACCGGGGACGGTGCTGGCTAGTAATTTGGAAAAGTAGGACGATTTCCGAAAAAAGGTCTATGTGAATAAGTTCAGAAAAACCTTAGGTTTAGGTTTAATAAATTGGCAAGGAAATTGCAGAACCCCCTATGAATGGCTGGACGACATAGACTCAAGCATACAAAAAACAAGACCTACCCATGCTGACCCCGCAACTTTTACTCTGCGAACGTGATCCCAATGTTGCCGCTGTCGTTCAAAAAGCGTTCCCCAACACACGGATTCTGACGGTTGATTCTGCCACAGAGGCTCTCGGAAGTCTTACTACCGAGTCCATCGCCCTGCTGATCACGGAGATGCTTCCGCGTGATATGGACGGATTTGCCTTTCTGACTCGCGTGCGGTCGAGTGAGCGTGGCAGACAATTGCCGATTATTGTTTTGACGAGCATGGATACAAAGATGCTTGAAGAGCGGCTGCGTCCCTTCCATGTAGCTGCGGTGCTGCAGAAGCCCCTTGAAGCAAAGACCATTTGGAGCACCGTGAAATCCTGTCTGGATAGCGCAACACAGACCGGAATGAAGTCTCGCACTGCTTTGTTGGTTGAGAAGAGCTGGATTCAGTCCAAGATTGTCAGTCAATTCTTGACGGACCAAGGATTCGAAGTTCATGTCTGCTCTAAGCCCGAGAAGATCTTACAGGAGTTAGACACGCTCAATCCACAACTCTTGATGTTTGATGTACGGGATTGCGAGAAGCAGCTTGATGCTCTTTTGCAGCGGTTTTCGGTCAAAGAAACTGCTCCGAGCAAGGTAATTGCACTGTCTATACAAGTGGAGAAGGATCTTAATGCGCGATTGATGCAAAGCGGAGTGGACTGCGTACTAACCAAGCCGTTGTCACTTCAGGTCCTGAAGTCTGCAATGAAAGATCTGCTGAAAACACCGCCGGGCGTCAAGAGTGATGCTGCGCAACCTCATCAGAATTCGCTGTTGATTGTCGAGGATTACCCGCTGATCGCGCAGGCGAGCGCTGCGATTTTTTCACAGAGTGGTTTTCGGGTTGCGCTGGCCAAGAATGCCGAGATGGCCATTGCCGTCATGGAGCAGATGGATGTGGATTTGATTCTGCTGGATATCACACTGCCGGGGATGGATGGAGTTGAGTTTCTGGCGAAACTTCGTCGTGATGGAAACGAGACTCCGTGCGTGGTGGTGACCGGAACGCGCGATCCTGAGAAGCGACGGCAGTTGACTCGCCTCGGGGTGCAAAAGATCGTGGAAAAGCCCGTCAACTATCTCGATCTGATCAAGTACATCGAAGAGTTGCTTGCTGAGAAAACTCCAATCGAAGCGGGATGCGAGATTCCGACATAGATCTCACATAACGCAAACAAATAGCCACAATAAAGACAGTTTCTACTGCCTTTTTTGTTATTGGAAGCCACTTTTCGCATGGTGATTTTGCTGTTTTTCAAGACTGAAATCTGCCTTGTCGAAGGGTTCCTAAGGAGGCATGATTTGGATACTCTGGGTCAGTAGTATCGAAGGAAGATATTGAGAGGAGTGATCCTCATGAAAAACAGGATTATAGATGCTTAGGCGGCTCGCAATCGCGGTGACAGATATTTTCAGGGGCTGCAAAAACTCCTTGCATAACCCATGCATGGTTACTATATTAACCCTGTATCGTAGTGTACTGCAACTATGCGGGAACGACTATTCTTTCAATGACTATATACAAAAAACCGTGAAGAGGAGAAGAGTATGAGAAAGATTTTTGTATTTTGTTTTATGTTGGTGGCGCTTGTCGGTCTTGCGCTGGCCAGCACAGATCCGGTGCTAACCTTGACCAATGATGAGTTGGCCATTGTCTCCGGTAAAGAGGAAGCTGTGGTGGAAGCCGCACCTGTGATGAGCCAGGACGACGCGATTTATAGCTACTACAAAACCCGGTACTATGCTCTCATCGAGAGACTAAATGCCGAAATGGCAACAGCAGGAGAGGTTCAAGAGATTCGGGATATCTGTTTCTCGTTCAATTGGCTCTTGCCAGAAGCCTTGCTTCCGCAGGAAGAAGAAGGCCGCGACTTTGGTTCGCTGGACAACGGTGCGCCAGACACTCTGAATAACTGTGCCAGCGCAACCGTGATTCCGGGTTGCCCGTACACTGATAGTGGCAATTATGACGGAGACAATGATTGCTCCGTGATCTCTGCGTCACCGTACAATGAAGTGTTTTACACCTTTACGCCTGCTACGAGTGGTCTGTATCAATTCCGTGTTCGGAGTTATTCGACAGGCGTCGCAGCTATTCGCATCATGAGCGGAGCTTGCTGCCGGACTGGAACAAGTGTCAGTGTAATTTTCTCGTCCAGCTCTGTTGCGACGGACTGTCAGAACCCGTTTGGCGGTTTTGAACCGACGACGCTTGTTACCTATACCCGCGCATCACTCACGGCGGGCACCCAATACTGGATTCATGTGGGCACGAGCAGCAGTACAGCGGGCATTGTTGCGGCTTATGATCTGCTTATGACCTGCATTCCGTGTCCGACCAATGTGGAGCCGAATGATCGTTCGAATGCTACATGCACGGGAGCCATTCAGATTGCGTGCGGTGACTCTCTGATGGCAGATAGCTCATCCTCGACAGCACCGGACTGGTTCAAGGTCATCATTCCAGCGGGAAGCTATGATAGCTTGATCGTCAAGGTTGTGGCGCGTGAGTTCGGGCACTGCATTTCCGGTTTATATCCTTACAACTCGCCCTTGGCTGCCGTTGACTGCAAATTTTCGATCTTTAAAGACAACGGAACCTGCCCCGGCGATTCCTTGATCTACGATGATGACGGTACTCATGGCTATGCCTCGTGCCAATATGATTCTTATGCCGGTGTCTGCGCTGGGCCGGGCACATACTATATCAGGGTTTGGAATTTTTCCGGCCTTGGCAACTATATTGTGTTCCCACGTTGCGTTCCCTGCCCGCCGCCAGTTGATTGCCAAACGTTCTATCCTTGTGGCTCACCCGCTGAAGTTGAGCCCAATACCACGTGTGCGGATGCGGCGAACTTCATTAGTTTGAGTTGTACTGACGGTGTTACACAAACTGTCTATGGCACCATCTGCCCACAGGCGGATGTGGATTATTATTTTATTAACACGATTCCTGCCGGTCGCCAGATTGATATTCGCTTGTTTGAAGGTGCCAACTGCGACTTGCCGACTGGCGGTCTCGCCATGCGCGGCGCTACAGGAGCGGGATTTGTTTGTGCCGCGGCAACAGGTACTGCGACACGTCGTTATCTGATTGGAAGTCTCTGCGGACCCGAAACCGCCGGTGGGTGGTTTGGCGTGGTGCGCAGTTCCGGCCCGGAACAGCGTTACAAGATCACTGTGGATTGTATCGCTCTGCAGTGTCCTGACGTAGCGCTGCCGAATCAACATTGTGCAGGGCCCTGCGTTGGACCGATTCTTGACGTCTCAACGGTGTCGTATTCGATCAATGTTCCGATCGAATACCACATTACCGATTTGAATGTACGCCTGAATGCTGGGCATACTTGGGATTCCGATCTGGACATCTATCTGGTCACTCCTTGGAGTGACACCTTAGAATTGTCCACAGATAATGGCGGCAGCGGAGCTAACTATCAGGTGACCGTGTTTGATGACGCAGGCACCAATGGTTTGATTACCGCCGGTGTGGCGCCGTTCAACGGTAGCTACATACCGGAAGAACTTCTGGCCGCTGTGAACGGTCTTAATGCGATTGGCACATGGACACTGGTGATCACGGACGATACCGGCGGTGACGTCGGGTATGTCTACTGCTGGTGCCTCGAATTCGAGTACGACTACATTCTGGCCGTTGAATTAAGTAGTTTCACGGCAGTAACCGGAGACAACAGCGTTGAACTGCAGTGGACGACCGCATCAGAGACCGATAACGACCGTTTCGATATCATGCGTTCCGGAAGTCTGATTGGAACTGTTGATGCGGCGAATGCAGCACACAACTATTCATGGACAGACACTCGTGCCTTGAACGGAACCACTTATAGCTACAGTTTGGTGGCCGTTGACATCAATGGTACCCGTCAGACACTGGGCACGGTGGAAGCCACACCGGGCATGTCGGCAGTGACTGTTACCGAATATGATCTGCATCAGAACTATCCGAACCCGTTCAACCCGACTACTGACATCGTCTATGATATGAAGGAAGCGGGATTTGTAACGGTGAGAATCTACAACCTGCTCGGTCAGGCGGTAGCGACACTGGTGAACGGCACTGTCTCAGAGGGCCGTCACACTGTGACGTTTGATGCGACCGGTCTGCCTTCCGGATTGTATGTCTACAAGATGGAGACCGCGGGCTTCAGCGCGCAGCACAAGATGTTGCTGATGAAGTAACCCCCCTTTGATCCCCCCCCACAACGTGGAGGGAGAGAAGATAAGAAACGGGGCGGCCATCAGGCCGCCCCGTTTTCGTGTGCGCCGGGCATGTTCAACAGTTTGGGGGTTGAAGTCCTCTCCACAGGTTGATGGAACCGAAGTGCTAGCGAAGCGCAATGGCGTCGTCGCGAGGCGGGGTCTGAAGGAAGCGTGAAGCTTCTGACCGC
>JAGVEU010000272.1 GCA_020057985.1 Calditrichota bacterium
GCGTTCACTCCCTGTTCATTGTGCGCGCCGTGAGCCGATTTTCCATGAGTGGTGATCTCAATTTCCATTCGTCCGCGTTGTCCGCGAAACACTTGCAGGTCGGTCGGCTCGCCCAATAGCACGTAATCGGGACGAATTCCCTCTTGCTCGATCAGATATTGAAGGGGGTATCCGTCGCAGTCTTCCTCAAGCACAGAGCCAACCACATACAGGGTGAATGGAAGATCCTCGTTGCCGAATATCTGCTTAATGAGCTTTCCGGCAATCAGATACCCCGACATTGCCGGTTTCTCATCCACCGCACCGCGACCGAAGATCTTGCCATTTTCAATGGCTCCCTCAAAGGGTGGATGCGGCCATTGCTCGCTCTCACTAACCTGAACCGTGTCAATATGCGCATCAAAAAGAACCTTCACCAGCCCATTCCCGATGCGGCCGACAGCGTTTCCCAACCCATCAGAAAAAGCATCATCAAAGCCAAATGTCTTCATCCGACTCAGGATAAACTCCACAATCTCCTGCTCTTCCCCACTGTAGCTACGAATACGAATCAGGTCTTGCAGCAACTTGGTTAGCTCCGCGTCCTGCTGAATAAGCGCAGCCTTGAGATGGGAGACAAATTTGGAATCCATATTCACCTCAGACCTCAACTTGTACTGTCATGTCAAATGCTGCGGTGGGACATACCGAAGCGCATAAGCCGCAACTGACACACTTTGACCTGTCCAATAGAAACAGTTTGTCTTGAAAGCGAATCGCAAAATGCACACAGGACTTTGTGCAAAGATCACAATACGTGCAAAGATCATAACTAATCGCAGGATACAATTGTGGCCCTTGCTCAAGAACATGCTGAGGGCGATGCGTTCGGCGTTGATATACTCCTCGCAAATCCTCTATAGTGGCATAGCCATGTTTGTCCATCCAGTCGGCTAATTGCCTCGCGAGTTTTCCGTAAACATTCTGCCCCTTGAGTATGGCAAGCGAGCAAATCTGAACGGCACTTGCACCGGCCATGATATATTTAACAACGTCTTCGACCCTGCGGATTCCGCCGACTCCAATCACAGGTTTCTTACTCAGGGAAGAAATGGCTTCGACAAAATGCAGACCAATGGGAAGAATTGCGCGTCCTGACAGCCACCCTCTTCCATCTTGGCTGCCCATCGAAGGCCGCAGTGTTACAATATCAAAATCGAGCGCAGGACCAAGGCTGTTGATCGCCACGTATCCGTCCACAATGTCATCGAGCGCTTGAAGCACCGAGGATAAATCTTGAATGGCGGGGCTGAGCTTGGCAAACACAGGCTTGTTGAAATTCTGTTTCAAGCTCAGCGCCGTTTGTCTCAAGTGTGCGGCATCTTTCTCAACATAGTGAATCGAGAATTCCACTGCATCAGCCGTTCCAGCGTCTTCCAAAGCCTTTCCAAGAACGGCGAGATCCTCCGGCGAGTAGCCTACCGAAGCAATAACCGGCAAATGTGCAGTACGTGCCATCGCGAGTTCCTTTTCGATGAACGGGCGATAGTCCATTTCTGACCAGAGTTCCGCATTCAATAGCGAACCGGCAAAGGGCGATGCGATGTTGGGAATCGGCACACGAGCCGGTGTCACACTGATCGTCTTTGCCACCAAGCCTCCGGCTCCTCCGGCTGCTGCGCGCAAGAGCATCGCCGCATCCTTGCCGGTCGGCCCAGCCGCAGTCCAGATCGGATTAGGAAACTCAATTCCGCAAATCGTAATTCTAAGATCGGCCATGCTCGCTGGGGGCACTGTTCATTTCTTCGACTGTCTTCTGCACAGCTTCAAGTATCTGCTTGTAACCCGTGCAACGACACAAATTGCCGGAAATCGCAGCAGCAATCTCGTGCTCGGAAGGCTGTGGATTCGTTTGCAAGAGCGCGTATGTTGAAAGAACCATGCCCGGGGTGCAGAAGCCGCATTGCACGGCACCGTATTGCAGAAAGTTCTCCTGCACAGGATGAAGAGTTCCATGTTTGGCAATTGCCTCGATGGTAACAATCTCTGCCCCTTCCACCTGTCCGGCAAGGATCAAGCAGGAATTCACAGCTTCTCCATTCATTAGCACCGTACACGCGCCGCACTCGCCGATTCCGCAACCTTCCTTGGTTCCTGTTAATCCCAAGCTGTCGCGCAACATATCTATTAGCCTGCGATTCGCCGCAATGACAAGTGAAACCGCTTTACCATTCAACACGAAGTTGACAGTCATCGGATTGCTTCTCCGGAGCAACCACGGACCCTGCAGAGCAATTGGAAAAACATCTGCTGGAGCACCGGCAGCTTGTACGGCGTTGACCAGCGAATGCCTGTCTTGCTTAGCACGTGCTCGCCCAATTCATTCGCAAGCGATTTCAGAAAGCTCTTATCAATCGTTTTGCCAAGCGCAACCTTCTCCAAGTCTATAAATCGCATACCAATCGGAGTGACTGCGCCACTGGCAATGCGAAGGTCTTCGATCCTATTCTCAGTCACTTTGAGCAGAACCGCTAATGTGATTCGGCTGATGGCAGTTCCGCGCCGACGCCCCAGCTTGTAGAACTCACCTGAATGGCTGGCAGACAGCTTGGGCAGGAAGATATTCGTAACGAGTTCACCGGCGTTCAGTTGCACTTGGTTGGGGCTGAGCAGAAAATCGCTTAGTGGCGTCTCTCGCACAGACGTATGACTCTGAATTCGCAAAACAGCATTATACACAAGTAGCGGTGGAACGCTATCTGCACATGCAGCATTGTTGACAAAATTCCCGGCCAGTGTTGCGCGATTCCGAATCTGGACATTGCCAACAGTGAGTGCCGCTTGCTTTAGCAGAGGATACTCGGCAGCAATAATCGGGTGCTTTGCCAAATCCGTGAATGTAATGCCCGCCCCGATGGCAAGTCCGCCATCCCTTGTTTCGACATTCTTCAACTCCGGCAGATGATGAATATCTACGAGTGTGCGCGCACTTTTCAGGCGCAAGTCCCCTTGCTGAAAGCCGGGAATAACATCCGTGCCACCCGCAATAACCCTTGCGCCGTCGCCGGATTCTGCCAGAATGCTCAGTGCATCGTGCAATGTCTTGGGTCGGACAAACTCGATCTGCGGAATCATCTTATTGGTTCGCGTTCGGATCCTCAGGCCGCAGTTTGCGTTGCAACAGAATTTCTTCGAGGTTCAGCGGCAGATTGAAAAAGCGTTTTCCGACGGCGTTGCGAACTGCATTGGCAATCGCGGCTGCTGTGAGTTCTAGTGTCGGCTCACCAAGAGACTTAGCTCCCCACGGACCGTAAGTTTCTTTTCCGCTGACAAACAGAGGAGTGATTGTGCCGAGATCGAGGCTCGTGGGAATCAGATACTCGTCGAAGTTCAGCTCCTTGATTTTTCCGTTAGGAGCGGTGATCTCTTCCCACAGAGCATAGCCCGCGCCTTGTGTTACCCCGCCATACACCTGCCCTTGCGCACCGAGCAAATTGATAATGGTTCCGGGATCATGGACAGCAGTAATGTGATCCAGATGAACTTCGCCGGTGCCGATATTCACCGTGACCTCTGCTACTTGACAGCCGTATACATAAGTAAAATAGGCAGGACCTTGACCAACGGACTCATCCCAATGCACTCGAGGCCCGCGATACCAGCCAATTGCCGAAAGATTTACTCCGGTACTATGCGCAAGCGCGCAGAGATCCAAAAAGCTTATGTACTTCGCTGGATCGTCCACAAGCGCAACGAGGCCGCTACTGAAAACAAACGAACGGTCCGTTGCGAGATTCCAGCGTTTTCTAAGCGTCCCTTCTAATTGAGTCCGAACGATTTCTGCCGCATTTTTGACAGCGCCACCACCCATGAGGGTGGAGCGCGAGGCAACCGTGGGGCCACTGTCCGCAATATAGGCGGTATCAAAATCCAAATACTCGATGCTATCCACTGGAATTCCGAGTATTTCAGCCGCGATGATGCAGTATGTCGTTCGCAAGCCCTGACCATTCTCGGCAAGACCGCACAGCAGAGACGCCGAGCCATCAGGCCGCAGCGATAGATATGCTGCCGCCGCATCCGTTCCTTCGGCTCCGAGCGAGCAGCCCCTGAAACTTGTCGCCAGTCCGATTCCTTTTTGGAGCAACTGATCAGGCTCAATGAAGTCTTTATTATCAAGGCTACATGATGGCGTCCATGTTGGTTTAATGTGCTGTTCGTTCTCCTGCCAGCGCTCGGCAAACGCGGTCTGCCCGACTGCCGTATCAAGCACCGTAACCAAGTTGACATCATGTTGAGCAAGTTCCTGTCCGCTGGCGGTGATTGAGCCGGCGCGAAAGCCATTGATGCGGCGGATTTCATCAGGTGTCATTCCCAACTGCACGGCGATTTCGTCCATCAACGACTCTTGAGCAAAGATTGGCTGTGGTGAACCGAAACCTCGCATGGCTCCCGTATAGGGATTGTTGGAATAGACCGCTCGCACGTCCGTCCACACGTGCTCTATCTCATAAGGCCCGGTGGCCTGCACAACAGTGCGCCAGGTGGTGAAGGGACTCATGGAAGCATAGGCGCCGCCGTCGGCGATAATATCAATCTTCATCGCCTTCAGCTTGCCGGTTTGCATGAAGCCCGCTTTATAGTGCATCGTGTACGGATGACGCTTGTAGGATTCAAGGATGGACTCCTCGCGGCGATAGCGGATCTTAACCGGGCGACCGGTCTTAAGGGCGGCGATGGATGCGCGAGCAGAAAGAAGGCACATGATGTCGTCTTTTCCTCCGAACGAGCCCCCCAACTCAGCCTGCTGAATGCGAACGTGAGTGAGCGGCCAGCCAAGCACATCCGCGACAATGCGACGCGCTGTAAAGGGGTTTTGAATGCTCCCGATGATTTGGATTTCCTTCCGCCCCTCCCTGGGAATCGCAATGACGCATTCCGGCTCAATATAGGCATGTTCGACGCGCTGGGTGGTGTAGGTCTGTTCGAGAAGATGATCGCTCTCGGCAAATCCCTGCTCGACATTTCCCTTGCGCAACGGGTAGTGGACGATCAAATTGCTACCGAACTCAGGATGAATCAACGGCTCATTCGGCGCGAGCGCGTTGCAGTAATCCGTAAGTACTGGCAGCAATTCATACTCTATTCTCACCTGATCACGCAGACGCAGCAGTTCTTCCTCCGATTCGCCGAGTAACATGGCAATCACGTCTCCCGGTGTGACCACTTTCTTGTCACAGAACACCGGCTGATCTTTGCGAACAATGCCAACTGTTTTCGCAGCAGGAACGTCGCTAGCGTCACAGATCGCTGCCAACGCAGGATCGTTGTTGATGGCAGAATAATCCACCGAACGGATCAACGCATGAGCGGCAGGGATTCGCACCATAACGGCACTAAGCATTCCGGGAAAGCGTAAGTCATCGGCAAAGCGAGCCGCACCGGTCACTTTTTCTCGGCCATCCTGCCGCACAACTGGTTTGCCAACAACGGTGAAGGAATCCGCACTCATTGCCGCTCTGTGCGCTCCATTTCTGCAAATCTCTTATGCAACCGTGCTCCTTGCCGGGCGCTCTCTGACCTCTTTGCTGCGATGTCCTGTGCCGTTAGCTCGAAAGCTCGCATGAGGAATTGCCCAGCTTGAATTACACTGTGTACGCGGTTTTCGAGGATTCCATAGATATAGTGACCGAAGAAGTTCGTTTCGCTGAATGGAGCGGGCGGAACATAATCCCAGATCACAAAATCGGCTCGATCACCAGCTTGGAGTGACGGATAATCGGGAAAGTAGCGACGCATAAATTCACTCTGATCAAAGTAAACTTTTCTCAGAAAGTCGAAGGCATCTGCAAACGTGTTCTCCTGCTGACGGGAGAGCAGAAACATCTGCTTCTGTGTGCGTGCGATATTTGCGTGCATTCCGTCGGTTCCGGCGAGCAGTGGAATCCCGCGTGGAATCTTGCTGTAGTACGGAACACCTACGCCATTATTGAAATTGGAGTCGGGACAACAGGCTATGCCCGCTCGATTGTCCAATATGATCTCTTGCTCTTGGCTCGTGAGATATACACCGTGGGCAAGAATGCTGCCCTGCGATATGAGCCTGTGATTTGCCAACCTGTGCGTTGGACTGATGCTATATTTCGCAAGGCTATGCTGACGATCTTCTACTGATTCCGAAATGTGGCTGTGAATCCCAATGTTCAGTTCATGGCAAAGACCGGCGGCTGCACTCAGTGTATCGTCCGAGAGAGTAAAGGGTGCGTGAAGTCCAATCAGCCCACGAAGATCTTCATCAACTTCATTTTCAATAAACCTGCGATTCTCCTGCAATCCGGCTGACGCTTCTTCTCGTCCATTGCGATCGGTGACTTCACAACATAGAACGCCGCGCAAGTGAAATTCGCGCATCACGTCCGCAATCACAGACAGGCTGCCGGCAATGCAATTAGGCGAAGCATGATGGTCGAAGATATAGGTCACCCCGTTCGCAATGGATTCTATGGCAGTCAAAGCCGCACTCGCCCGAATCATGTCGTGATCCAGTGCACGATCCAGTTTCCACCAGAGGTTCTCCAGAATGTGAAGGAAGTTGTCCGTGGGGCCGGTTACAGCGAGTCCCTTGGCAAGTCGCGAGTAGCAGTGCTCGTGGAAATTCACAAGCGGAACAGTCACCACTCGACCGGCTGCATCAAAAACCTCACCGTCGTTCTTACGATCACTTGCCGGAGAAATTGTCACGATGCGCCCATCCGCAACGCGCAAATCTCCAAAGAACGGCACAACACTATCCCCCTGAATTTGGCAGAAATATGCGTTCTTGATGGTGAGTCTTGGTGGGGAAGTCAATGTCATTTCCGGCTCAACCATTGACCGTAGCCGATTTTCACTTCAGCGCCACCGTCGCGGTCGGCAATGATATTCCCGCGAAGAAACGTCTTCTCGACAACGGCATCGAAGGTCCTTCCTTCAAAGGGTGTGTATTTGCCTTTACTGTGCATATTTATAGCGGCAACGATTTCGCTCTGCCAAAGATTCAGTAGCGCAAAGTCCGCATCTTTTCCGATCTCAAGGCTGCCCTTGCGATGCGAAAGACCAAAGAACTGAGCGGGTTTAGTGCAAAGAACTTCAATTGCTCGACCCAAAGACAGTCTGCCTGATTTGAATCCCGCGCTAATGATAAACGGAACTCGATGCTCGACACCAGGAATTCCGCCGTACACTTCCCAGAAATTGGCGGATGATTTCTCCTTTTGCGGATCGCAACCTGCGTGATCGGTGGTGACAAAGGACAGAGTTCCGTGTGCAAGCGCGCTCCACAAGGCCTCGCGATCGGTTTCAGTCTTTACAGGGGGAGCGGTTTTCAAGTGCGCCGAAATACTCGGATTTACAAAATCATCTTGTGTAAACTGCAGATAGTGCGGACATGTTTCAGCAGTGAATCGGAGACCCTCTTGTTGTGCGGCACGAACAATATCCACTCCTCGCGCCGAACTCAAGTGGACAATATGAATTGGGAGTTCGATCTGGCGCGCGATTTCTCTCAGAACGGCAATCGCAGAGGCCTCAGCAAGAGTGTCGCGCGATTGACAGTAAGCCTTCCAGTCATTTCTGCCTGCTTTCTGCAGCGAC
>JAGVEU010000504.1 GCA_020057985.1 Calditrichota bacterium
ATCCTTTGCGATTGCTCCATAGACACCAAACCCGGCGGCCGTTCCAAGATGAGTGATGCCGTCGCCGAGGAAATACAGACCGGAGCTCACATCTGACGGCACGTTGATATACATCTTCAGCAACTTGCCGTTGAGCTTAATGCTGGGCCGGATGATTGCGTGCTGGCGATTGGTCGGCGGCAAATTCAAATGCCGGCTGATATGCTGTGCCTCATCGTAAATCTGTTGGTCAGTCCAAACCAAAAAGGCAGTAGCCCCAATCATCGTACCGATTGCGCCAACATTCTTTTCCTGAAAGGTCTCCTTGCAGTATTTTCCGATATTTTTGGGGAGAAATGTGAAAAAACGCGAAACGGTGTAAGGCTCGTAAACATAATCCATTTCAGGTTTTATGCGATAAGCCAGCCGATTTCCTCCGATCGAACTCAACGAGGTATCCAGCGAATAGCCGGACTGCGAATTCAGCTCACGAGCCGTTGAATGAACAGGGCAGCAAGCCCAGCAGATAAACAAAACAAGAATAAACAAATCCCTACATTCCAAGTTAATTCAGAGATTCAATCAGCTCCAGCAACGTTTGAGCGTATAAGAAAAGATAAGGAATTCTTTACACTCCGACAAGTGCCACCACATCTTTCCCTCTCAATCTACTTGTGAGAAAGGTTGACTTTTGTCTTTTCACCCCAAACTCGCTTGGGGGCAGGGGGATTGCATAACAGCCGCACAACAAATCCAATAACCAAATGCCTTCCGCATCTCCTGTCACCATCGGGCTGCCTATTTACAATGCCGAGCGCTACCTTGCTGAAGCTATTAATTCCATCAAAGCGCAGACGTTCGCTGACTTCGACGTGCTGGCGGTCCTGGATGGCTGCACGGACAGGTCCGAAGAAATCCTTGAGTCCCTGAAAGATGAGCGTTTTGTCGTCATCAGGAACGAACGCAACCTTGGGTTGGTAAAGAATCTGAATATCATGCTCGAGCGAACATCAGCCCTACTCTTTGCGCGCATGGACGCCGACGATATCATGCTTCCCGAGCGCATCGGCAAACAAGTGGAATTCATGAACGCGCATCCGGACATAGACGTGCTCGGAACGTACTTCGACCAAATAAACGAGCAGAGTCAGAAGGTAAAAGAAGCGCTCGCCTTTCCGTATAAGCACGAGGACATTCTCGAACGCTTTAGATTGTACCCCATAGTTCACCATCCCACCGTGATGTTTCGCACGGTAAAAATCCGCTCCATCGGTGGGTATGACGACAAGTATGAATACGCGGAGGATCTTGCTCTGTGGTTACGATGTTTCTCGCTCGGATATCGCTTTGCTTTGCTGCCGGAAACACTCCTGCACTATCGAATGCATCGTCAGCAATTGATGACGCGAAAACTTGAACTCACATGTGAGATGGCAGATCGAGCCTATGCGACCTTTGGGCCGGCCATTTGGGGAGAACGTGCCCCTGATTTTGTAGCAGGAATCAACCGCTGGCATAGGCGCTGGCGAATGCTGAAACGCTGGATAGCGCGTCACAGAGGTCTTGCACCTG
This sequence comes from Calditrichota bacterium, assembly GCA_020057985.1. Classification (GTDB taxonomy): domain Bacteria; phylum Electryoneota; class RPQS01; order RPQS01; family RPQS01; genus JAGVEU01. Next base: position 1,552 of record JAGVEU010000504.1, read on the forward strand.
CCCACTTCGCTATACCATAAGACAGCCTCCAACGCCCTCATTTTGACAGCAGGATTCGCTGCGGAAGCAATCCTGCAGATTGTATTCGTTGTGCTGGCGAGCCGCGAACTCGGGCCGACCGAATTCGGTTTCTTTGCCTACATTCTTTCGATTTTCGGTTTTCTGCTGGTTATTGCTAACTGGGGTATTCCCGGAATCGTGGTCAGGGAGATTGCCCAACGGCCCGAAGACGAAGGACGGTTGTTCGCTTCTATGTTCCGCGTGCGGGCAACCCTCTCGGTCGTTGTCCTGCTCGGAGTCTTTATTTGTGCCTTTGCCGAACCTGATCACATTCGGCGAATAGCAATCTGGTTGGTTTTCGCCTATCTGCTTTTTCTACCGTTTGATCTGTCTCCGATCTTTGACGCCCGCAAGCTCTCCCGATGGGACGTACCGGGCAAACTGGGCGGCAGGATCGCCTCCCTCCTTCTTCTGCTTGTATTGTGGCGGGTGAAGGGAAGGATCTCCGTAGTGGATGTTGCCGCCTGTTTCTCGTTTCTCATGCTTGTGAATGTGGTGATCGGTTGGCAAATCGGAAAGCGACAAGGACTTCAACTCAAACCCTTTGGGACGCCGGATAGCACACGATCCCTATTCATGGTCTCCACATACCTTATGTGGGGAAACATGATGACGACGATCTTTCAATATAGCCAGACGATATTGGTCAAGTGGTTTTCGACGGAACTCGAAACCGGATTCTTTGCGTTATCAACAAGACTGATTACTCCGATCCTGCTTGTCAAGAGCGTCTTTGCCCGGTTGTTTCTGCCGATTTTTTCGGAAGTTGGCCATGATCACGCCGCCATGACCCGCCGCCTTGAGATCGTTCTGCCCGGGCTTGCGTTGATCTTTGTTCCCGTAGCGGCCATTGGAATTCCTGCGGCGGAAGTGCTCACGGTTCCGATCTTTGGCCCGGAGTATGTCGGCGCCATTCTTCCAACAAAGATTATCTTGAG
>JAGVEU010000081.1 GCA_020057985.1 Calditrichota bacterium
CCTGTTTGATCGCGTGACGCTGAAAGATGTCCTGCATGGCACCTACCAATTCCAAACCTAAACCCTCTATAATCAACCCACTACATTTAGACAGTAGTGGCTTCAGTGGGGGGACAAAGGAGGGCCGAGCAGGGTTAAAGCTTGTCCTGACGAAAGTCAGGATCCTCGCAACCCTGCCGGAATCGGAATCTCCCCAAACATCTTGCACGACCGACCAATCAAACCTCCTCCCCATGAGTAAAGCCCTCTATTGCGGTGATTTTCCGCAGTTGCAGACCCGCTTTATCAACGATGTCTCCGCACTTCGCAAGCAAGATCCCTTGGCGCCGCTGACCGTCCTCGTTACCGGTCAACTGGTGCGCCTTGCCCTGCGCCGCAGTCTTGCACAAGCGGGTTGCTCTCACGCGAACATTGTATTCCTGACGCTAAATGAATTTGCACACCGGCTTGTGCAGGAAGACCTTGAGTCGCATCACCTGAAAACCCTGCATGATGTCCTGCTCGATCCCTTGATGCAACAGGCACTTGCAGTGTCGCGTTCGCAGCTTCGCTACTTCGCAAAGCTCGTTCCGCACCATGGCTTTCGCCTCGCGATCTGGAGCACGATTAACGACCTGCGATGCGCTGGAATCACCGCCGAACACTTGTCTCAGGCGTCAGAGAATATCGAATTAAGACTTGGCGGAATCCTCCGTCAGAAATTGCGGGAACTTGCCCATATATGGACCGCGCTGCAGAAAGCAATGACTCAGCACAAACAGGTGGATCGCCTCGAGATTCTCCGGCTTGCCACGGACAAAGTAGCGGGTTTGAATGTCACGCAAGCTCTTATCTTCTACGGTATTGACGAACTCACGGAACTGGAAGCACAGTTTCTCGAACGTCTCACGGCAAAGGGTGTTGTGCTCGCCTACCTTCCCTTCAGCGATGGTGAGGCATACCGATGGACGGAGCCGGTCTATCAGTGGTATCTGACACAAGGGTTTGCTGTGGAAGATCTCGATTTCCCCGCCGATGCTGACAGCCATGCTCTTGCTCGCATTCAGACTGTTTTTGTCGAGGACGCTGCCTCGAATCAGGAGTTTCTTACCGCCGATAAGGCGGATACAAGCCTGCTATTGCTCTCTGCACCCGGTGAGGCGCGTGAAACGGAAGAAATTGTCCGTGAAGTCCTGAACTCGCCGCTTGCCAAAGACGGTCTCAACCGTACCGTTGCAGTTCTACTCCCGGCCAATGACCCTTATGTGAGCCTTCTGCGCGAGGCTTTTACTCATGCCGGAGTTCAAGCCTACTTCCATGAGTGCCGAAAACTTGCGGACTCCCTTTCCGGTCGTGCGTTTGCTTATCTCGTTCGGTTGTTCGATCAGCAGTATCGGCGTCAGACGATCATGGGTTTTCTGCTGTCCTTTCCGCTGCAACGTCCGAACTGGTTTCCCGAGGATCTGACCTCTGTTCCAGTAGCCGAATGGAACTACTTCAGTCAGATGGCCGGAATTGTCGCGGGTAAAGAAGCGTGGAACAATGGACTTGACCGCCTGCAAAATACCTTACTCGCACAACAAAACTCTGAGCAAGAAAATGATGAGGCTGCGAGCATGGCGCGCGCGCGCCAACTTGCTTCCCTTGAGTTGTTCCGCGAATTCCTGAGCAAGCTGTTTTCGCGGATCAAGTCCATCGCGGTGGCGCCATCATGGAGATTTCTTGCGGAAGGGTCATGGACACTGCTCGCAGAACTTGTGCAGCTTGATGATGAGCGAGATACGCTCGAGCAGGAGTGGAAAAGCATTGCCGCACTCGATGAACTGCAAAGTCCAGTGAGTCTTGCGCAGCTTCGTACTATTGTGCAGACGATCTTAAACACGCCCGCCGCTCGCGAAGGAAGGTTCCAGCATCAGGAACCTACCGTAGCCACTTTGCGTCAAGCCAAAGGTGTGCTGTTTGACGAAGTAATGATCCCCGGTCTGGTGGAGAAGCGTCTTCCTCAAAGCATCGCACAGGATTCACTCTTACTTGACGACGAACGGAGATTGCTCTCTCAAGCGCTTGGCGAACGGAATATCAGTTTCGACATTCCCCTCCGCAGAGATTTGAAAAAGCAGGAGCCCTATCTGTTCCATGTAGCGCTCTCCTCGGCCCGGAAACGAATTGTCCTTAGCTATCCACGCCTTGACTCCACACTGACACGCGAATCTCTACCTTCGTCCTTTCTGATTAAGGCACTCGAATCTCTAACAGGTCAACCGTGTGATTACGAGACCCTCGACCAATACTTCCGCACAGGTACTCAAGCTAAGCGAATCCCCCTGAACAGACTAACTGCAATGGCTTCATGTGCTCCCATGACCGCGCTTGACTTTGACCTTGTCCAACTTCACAAAGCCCTGCGAGAACAGGATTCGACACCTCTTGCGTACTTATTAAACCGCAAGCTGTTCCGTCGTGCCGTGCAGAGTGAAAGCGCGCGCTTTGACCGTGAAGAATTCACCCGCTTCGATGGTGTTGTGGAGGATGGTGCTCTAAGACAGGCGATTGCAGAGCAGAGCGGGAGTCAACAACGTTCACTTGCTCCCACACGCATGGAAACCTATGCCTCCTGTCCCTTCCTCTATTTTGGAAAGTATGTGCTCGGTCTGGAAGCATTAGACGAACCCGGCGCCATTCAGCTTGTGGATAGACTGGAGCGCGGGACGCTCATCCATCGGATTCTCGAAGTCTTCTATCGCCAGGAAAAAATGACGGGAAGATTGCCGCTAAAAAATGATGCATGGCCGCGTCTCGAAAGTATTGCGCGGCAGGCCTTGGCGGAATTTGAGCGCGAGCAGATCACAGGGCTCTTCATGCTGTGGCAATTGGAGCGCGAGAGCCTCATTCGCCAACTCCATATCTTTTTTCAAAAAGAATTGGAGGATGATTCAGGCTTTGTACCCTCTGAATTTGAAGTCCGCTACCGATTTGCATTACGACTCAGCGACGGCTCTTCACTTCCCTTGAGTGCGCGGATAGATCGCATAGATCGAAAGGGCGACCAGTTGGCGCGAGTGCAGGATTATAAAACTGGCAAGAAACAGGACTACATGAAACAGGGCAGTTTGTGCGGCGGGCGCGCTCTGCAACTGCCTGTTTATCGTCTCGCGGTCGAATCAAAATCCGATTGCAATGTCGAGAGCGCTCGCTACTACTACTGCACAGAGAAAGGAGAATGGCAGTTTCTGAGCTTCACAAAGGAAGACTGGCAGAAAAACCAAGCACAATTTGTAGATGTCGTAGCAACGATTCGAAGTGGGATTGGTGAAGGTAGGTATCATCCATATCCCCGCGAAGAACATTGCCGGAATTGCGAAGTCAAAGAGGCTTGCGGGCAAGGACGCTTCACGAATAAATGGGAGCATGATCTCGAGCAAACGGCGGATTTCCGCAGAATGGCAGGCGGAAATGACTGATTTGAACAAGACAATTCCTCCTCGCGACCAGCAGCAGCGGGATCTGGCTACTCAGGATCTTGCGACTACGTATCTTGTGGAAGCCGCCGCCGGAACAGGCAAGACTACCATCCTCGTGGAGCGAATACTGTCTATAGTCAGGCAGAAGCAGAAGTCCCTGACAAAAATCGCCGCCATCACCTTCACAGAAAAAGCCGCCGGTGATCTGAAAATCAAGCTCCGCAAGCGGCTTGAACAACAGGCTCAAGCAGAAACTGCGAAAGTAAAACTCTATCGCGATGCACTTTTAGAACTTGATCTCATGCCGGTTGGAACCATTCATGGCTTCTGTCGCGACCTGATTCAACAACGGCCCGTTGAAGCTGGAATAGACCCGACTGCGCAAGTTGCAGATCAAGCAATTGCCGATGCTCTCGCCGATGAAATCTGGACGGACTGGATCAGCGAAGAATTGAGTCAGGAGTGCAAAGCAGCCCGCCCGTTTCTCGAATGGGGCGTAAATATTGAATCTACAAACAGGGAATTCTCCCTGCGAACACTCTATGATTTTCTGATTCACAATCGTGAAGACCTTGCGCAGCTTCACGTAAGTACGGTCAGCGAGACAGACCTTCTCCAAAATGCCAAAAACTTTCATGACCGACTGCTCGCTGAGATAGAGTCCCACCTGAGTCAATGCCTAAACAAAAGTGATCTTTGCGCTGTCCAACTGCTTCGCATTCAAGAGTGGCTCAACAAGTTGCCGCAGCTCACCGGACTCGAAGCCGTCAGACAATGGCTGGAAGCCGCCGAAAAACCGAAGGGCGGAGGTGGATCAAAAGCCAACTGGAGTTCTGTTGAAGCTCTCGAAAACGCGAAGGAATTCAGGAGGGCATTTTTACGCAAAGTGGATCAGGAATACTCGCACTGGGTTGGTTTGTATGGTGAGTCGTTTCTGAGGTGGCTAAGCGATGGCGTACAAAGGTATCAAGAGGCGAAAATTGAGCGCGGTTTGCTTGATTTCCATGACCTGTTGCTGCTTGCGCGGAACATGCTGGCGCACAGTCGCGAGGCACGCGAGTTCTTTAAGCGCCGCTTTGACTATCTACTGGTGGACGAATTTCAGGACACCGATCCCTTGCAGGCCGAAATCGTTTTCTATCTGGCCGAGCGAGAAGAGCAGTTTGCTGAGCGATGGGAAAATGTGCAACTAATCTCCGGCAAACTTTTCATTGTCGGCGATCCCAAGCAGTCTATCTATCGCTTCCGACGCGCGGATCTCGATCTTTACGGAAGGGTGCAGGAGCTGATTCAACAGAGCGGCCACACCATTCGAATCACCGAAAACTTCCGCTCGGTTCCCGCAATCATTGAGGAAGTGAATGGTGTCTTTAGTCAGCAAATGAGCGGTCCGGCCAACGGAAGATATGAACCGTATTATGAGCCAATGGTGCCCCATCGTGATGAGACAAGCGATTTTCCTCGCGCAATATTTCTTCCACCGCCAGAGAGTTTTGCCGGAGAGAAGATCAAGGCTGAAGACTCCGCAAAGGCTGAGGCGGCTTGCATTGCGGAGTATATCGGCGAACTGATTGGAGCAGGTTATTGTATCGAGGAAAACGGAGTTGCCAGAGCGATTGCCTATCGTGATATTGGAGTCTTGTACCGTCAAACGACTTCACTATGGGCGCTTGAAGCCGCGCTGCGTTCCAGAGAAATTCCTTATCAAGTCTCCGGTGGAAAAGAGTATGCTTCGCGAGTGGAGTTTCAAGCGCTGCGCACGGTGCTTGCCGCGTTGGATAATCCCTTTGACAGTGTGCGGGTTGTCGGAGCGCTACGTTCGCCGTTTTTCGGATGCTCGGATGAAGAATTGCTTCGGCACCGGTTGAGCGGCGGCGAATTCAACTATCTCACGGTAGCATCGGAAGAGCCTTACTTGCAGGAGTGCTTTGCCATTCTGCGCAATCTCTACGAAGCAAGGACGCGGCGCACACCCTCCGAAACAATCAGCGCGCTCTTTGATGTGACCGAGGGTTTGCAGGTCTTTGCCCTCAAACCCCTTGGTGATGGGCGAGTTGCGAACCTACTCAAAGTGCTTGACATTGCCCGTGCTCTTGAAAATGGTCAGATGTTCTCGTTTCATGATTTGGTGCAATGGCTGATGGACTTGCGGGACATTTCCACTGGCGAGGGGGATAGTCCGCTGACAGAAAGTGGCGAGGATTCCGTTCAGCTGATGACTTTTCATAAGGCCAAAGGTCTGGAGTTTCCGGTGGTCATCCTCTACCGTCTTGGTCAGGAGGGAAAAGGAAGTCAAGGCCCGCTGTTGGATCGAAAACAGCACACGGTGGATTTTCGGGTGGGAACTCGCGAGCGAGAGATCCAAACTGCGAGATTTGCATCGGCGAAAGCGGATGAGGCGGAGCGCGAACGCTGTGAGAATCTGCGGTTGCTCTATGTGGCCATGACTCGAGCCCGTGAGCAACTTGTCATTCCCGCTTATTGGACACAGAAACCGGTGGGATTCTTTGAAGTCCTCAACTCCCGCTATCCGCAACTGGCCTCAGGAACCCCAGACACAACAGGAACCGGATTTCACGTGCACGACGTCAGCGGATACGATTTATCGAGCAAGCCCCGTGAGAGTCTGAGAATTGATCTGAACAAGCCCCTTGATCCTGCGATCCTTGAGCAATCGGAAGCGAAGCGAGCAGAGTGGGAGGAAGGGAACAGTCGTGCCGTGCAAGCGCTCAATCACGAGCCTTTATTCGCCACAGCATCTCGTAAACGAAAAGAACTTGAAACCTCGACCGAGCCTACCCAATCAACAGACGCCGGTGCCGAAGAAGCCATCACTTTCGGAACCTACATTCATCGCATCATGGAGCGGATTGAACTTCCCGACGGAGACAATCTGGAATGTCTATCGAAGAGCATCGCGGCAGACTTGGACATCACTTCTGCCGAGACAATAGACACCGCTCGTGATCTTGTGCAGCGCACCTTGAATTCTGACCCGTTCCGACAGCGTGTGGCCAATGCAGAAGCCGTCTATCGTGAACTGGAGTACACCGCCGAACTCGACGGGATAATCTACGAAGGGAAAATGGATCTCGTCTTCATCGAGAACGGCGCTCCGGTAATCGTGGACTACAAAACCGATCGCGTCACCGCCGAGCAAACCGCCCATCGAGCCAATTTCCACCGCCCTCAAGCTGCCATCTATAGCCGCGCCCTTGAAAAAATCACCGGCCAAAAGCCAGCCGCCACACTGCTCTATTTCCTACGTCCGGGAGTGGCCATTCCCGTTTGAATTCCGTGCATCTCTGGATGATCTCAGGTTTCGGCAGGGTTGCGAGGACTTAGAGCCTATCTTGAAATAACTCTTGACAGGGAGGAGCCGTTTTTCTTATCTTGTAGCCATC
>JAGVEU010000532.1 GCA_020057985.1 Calditrichota bacterium
CAGAACAGGAAACACGAAATGAGCGTCGCTCTGGGCATCACTCGGTGGCCTTTCCAAGTGACTCATTTTTCTCAACATACATTAAGACAGTAGTGGCGAAGACTTAGGGGATTCAGGATGACAGAGCATTTTTCGGGTTTCAGGCTTTCCTTTCATCCTTCATCCTTCCGCCTTCATCCTTTTCTCAGTTCCCCGGCCCGATTCTGCCCCGCGCATACACCCTCACCGCTCCATTCTGCGGCACCGCTGTCGGCACGTCCACATCTAACACAAACGGATAAGCCGGCGCGCCGTTCTCGACAAAGGGATGCATACCACCATAGACAGCAATGTCCGCGCGAGTGGAATCGAGATCAAACTGGGTCGGATTGCCGGCATCGCGGAGAATAGAGCTTTCCGAGAGATGATAATCGTTAGCGCGTGGATCGTAGTAGGAGGCTAAATTGACAAAATCCCCAGTGCTGCATACAATATTGTCAGTACCCGGCGGTGCGACATCTTCAGCAGCGCAGTAGGATAACACCACCGACCCGAGGTTGCCCCAGTAGGGGGCTCCGCCTAATCGCAAGAAAGCGGAGTTCTCAAAGAGACCGGTGCAGTTCGGGACGTACAGCATGGTGGAGGTATAGGAACCATTGGTGAGCACACAATGGTTTGCATGGATCTCGCCCGAACCAGGAGTGGCGTTAATGCATCTGGAGAAGGTCGCGAAGACGCACGAAACCGGATTTGTCGCCCACCCGCTGTGAGTAGTCCAAATGCCGTGGCCATACGCATTCGAAGCCATAATCACGCACTGCGTGAATTGCGCGGAGCTCTGGTTGCCGATAAATATACCCGAAGGAAATGCGATGTAGTTTGTATTCTCTATGAAACACCTCCAGACGAACACTTCCAAGGCTCCGCTGCGAATTCTCAGAACAGCGGCCAAGGAATCGGTGCCTGAATTGACTGAGGCGATAATCCAGAGTCCTTGCAGCTCGGTGCTGTCCGCCGTGCTCATGATGGTGACGATCCCGTCAATGCGCGTGGCCTCGGTCAAGACGGCGGACGTTCCGGCTCCGATGATTACCAACCGGCGGTCCACGGTGAACCCTTGATAACCGTATCCAGTCCCGACCACGATCGTATCCCCGGCACTGGCCGCATTGATGGCCGGTTGGACCTGCGTGTATTGGGCGTGTCCGTAGATGTCAACATACAACACTGCTGTACTCGCTCCCGTGGCTAAAAGTAGCGTGAAAAAGAAAATGGCTATCGTTTTCATGGTTGGTTTCCTTTGTTTTGTTCGTTCGATTTCCCCTCCGCTTTAGCGGGGGAGTTATGGGGGGTCGCTCGTAACGGCGGTGATTCGCTCAACGTCTCCGGCCAATACCCTTGCACATAGTAAAACTTCTTGCCCGGTGGCGGAACGGCAGGTACTACCATTGTGGTTTCTGGTGCAACGACGGTGTAGTAATCTGCAAAGGTGCCTGTTGCTGAAGAATCATAGTGCAGACGATATTCCAAAGCTCCAATGTTCGCCCAGCATACTCGCACGCTGTCTTTTGTGCTGTCTTTGTTGAAGGCTACGAGCCGATGAGTTTCCGCGCCGCCAATGGTCACACTGTCCGATAGCAAATTCGACCACGAACCGGAGCCATCCTGCACGCGAGCATAGACTCGATACATACCCAAAGTAAGCGTTTCCGCCAGAACATTGCGATACATGAATTCGTCGAGTCCATCGAAAGCTCCGTCATTCGCGCGCAGCGGAATGCCGTGGCCAATTCCCGGATCATAGTCGAAGAAAGCTTCACCTCCGGCAAGGAAAATCACTCCACCGGGTGATTGAGGCCTAATCCGCAGAGTCTTTCCCTTTGCGGAAGACCAAAACCCATCCGTCGTGCGCATTCGTAAATAGAAGGTGTGTAAGCCGGGTGAGGTCGGAGGCAAGCTGACAATGGGAAAGAGAATTGCATCACTCGTGTCCGGAAAGTCGAGGATCATTCCGTTTCCCGCTCCCGGATCGTTGTCGAGATAGTACTCAGCCTGCGCGAGCGTGGTCTCCATCGAAACACGAAGTGATTTGCCCCGCGCCGGAGACCAGATGCCACGGGAGTCGCGCACGCGCAGATATAAAACATGAAGACCGGGTGATAGCCCGGTCGCAGTAATCTGATCCCAAATAATGACATCGGAGGTGTTCGCCATCGTTAGCGGTGTGGCTAATCCAACACCGGGATCAGTGTCAAAAAAGTACTCAGCGGCGGTCAGTGTCAGTGGATCGCCGCGCGCGGCAATACTCACGAATAGCAGCATTGCCAAAAGGACAAACGCACAGAATCTCATCACTCGTTCCTCCTTGGGTTAAGGTGTGATGACATAGTATACAATATTTGCTTGATTTCCGCAAGTGTTTATGCGATCCGCACAAAAAATCCACGAGTACTGACCCATCCCTTCAGCATTGAAAAAACAGAAGTTACTATGGCAGGCTCAGCCGTTGCCAACTACAACCTCTTGGAGCACAAAAACAGCCGGAGGCAGTCTCTAAGACCGGAGAGGACGAAATGCATACTTTTCGTTTGCCATTATTGCGGTAGCCGATCATGCGATCTAAAATCAATCGTCATCCCGCTCTCCGTGAGAAACCATGTCGCCCCGCCATTGCTATACATGAAGGCAAACGGCTCCTCCCACTGACCTTCATTTGCCACAAAGAACACGCTCGGCGGCATCTGCTGCGCTGTCCCAGAACAGACCAGAAAAAGAACCAATAGAATAGTGACTCTATAATTCATGATTCACTCAGGTTTGCCGCATTCATTCTGTATAATACACAGATGTTCTCTTGAAAGTACCTTCTCTGACGGGAATGCCGCCGAGATTTCTTCTTTCAGCGTTTCAGCCTTTCAGCCTTTCAGCGTTTTCCGAGAGGTCTTCCTCTCCTCCGCCTCTCTAAAACCAAGTAACTCAAATCAGGAATTAAACATACGTGCAAGCCCAACAAACACAGTACGTTATATTTTATGTATTTGATAATAATGCGTTTACGATGCGAAGTTTTCTCTTGACAAGCCCGTTTGAATACTGTATATTAGTTCAACAACCAAGCACGAGGCATTGAACGTGCGGTAGGGGCGGCCTAAGGTCTTCCGCAGCCCGCCCGCAACCGATTAGAATCACGGCTAAGAATTGACGACCTTAAAA
>JAGVEU010000156.1 GCA_020057985.1 Calditrichota bacterium
AAGACAAAGTCGTCGATACACTGGTTATCTACCAAAATAACCCAGAATCCGTGAAATCAATCTGCGCCATGTCGGCCTATTTATGAGAAACACTATAACAGCGTTGCACTCAGTAACCTGTTCATAATATTGAATTTGCTATTATGTTCAATTGGCTATTGAGTTTAGGTTGGAGATTGAAAAACTGGAGAGGCAAGCCTCCAGGGAAAACGCTGAAACGCTGAAACGCTGAAACGTTGAAACGGCAGTAAAGGGACTTATTTTCGGCACACGTCTGTATTTGCGGTACTTACGGCGGCCTCTGGCCGCCTTTTCTTGTCTGTCTGAGTTGAATTTTGGCAAATTGTGCAGTATATTAAAGCCTTATGCGTGGGGAAATCACCCCACGGATCGTAGTTGCAACCCCCCGTGGTTGCGTCTCTCCACCATTCCTAATGTCCGTGAACGCAACCACAGGGGGTTGCGGCTACAACGACTTTTGAATCTCAATTCCTTTCCTAACTATGCGTTCCATCAAAATCGGACTTTCCAATCTCGATACGACCGTCGGGGCCATGCGTTCCAATTGCGACAAACTCATTTCGTTCGCTCGGCGCATGAGTGCGGAGCGTTGCACAGTTGGCTGTTTTTCGGAGCAGGTGATCTCTGGCTATCCGTCGGAAGATTTGGTTCAGTGGCGCGGATTCGTAGAACAGCAATGGCGGGGACTTATTCGCTTTGCTGAGGCGACACGTAATCTCGATACGATCTTCACGCTTGGGTTAACGGCACAGGAGAGTAACAAGGTATATAACTGCGCGGCCGTGGTGTGGAACGGAAAAATCATGGGAGTTGTGCCCAAGGAGCAATTGCCCACATACGAAGTTTTCTATGAACAGCGGACGTTCTCGCCCGGAGTGGCTGGACGGGTGACTGACCTAAACGGAGTGCCCTTCGGGGATTTGATTTTTCGATTTCCGTTCGGCACACTGGCCGTAGAGGTCTGCGAGGATCTTTGGACAGCGGACGGGCCAACTATGAGACGAGCCTATAGCGGAGCTGAGTTGGTGATTAATGCCTCGGCATCACCGTGGCGAGCGGGAATGGTAGACCTAAGACGGAAGATCATCAGCGAACAGGCGGCGACGAGTCAGGTTGCTCTGGTTTATGTGAACAAAATCGGTGGTCAGGATTCGCTGGTGTTTGACGGCGGCGGATTTATGAATCAAAACGGAGAGATGTTCGCCGAAGCGCCGCGCTGGCGGGAAGGGCTTTTCTCATGCGTAATAGACCTCGATTACACGACTCGCAAGCGGGAACAGAACAGTGCATGGCAAACGGATTGCGAGAAATATCTGAGCACCAATCCTCCCGTGCACGTGATTGAGTGCGCGGGCAGGGTTCTTTTTGACATGACTGTGCCGAACAAGTTGCAGACGAGTGCGCTGCCTCGACTTGATGCTCGCGCGGAGTATTTTGAAGATCTTTTGTCGGCGATGACGTGGGGGCTGAAAGGGTACTTTGAGAAAACCGGAGTGTTTGATAGAATCGGGATTGCGCTTTCGGGGGGCAAGGATTCGGTACTCACGTTGATTATCGCCTGGCTCTATGCAGGGGAGCGCTTTGCGGGTTTAGCGGAGAGCGAACGTGTTGCGGCAATTCGGGATTTCATCCATGCATTCTCATTGCCGACGCGGTTCAACTCGGACACTACGCGCGGCATCTCGCGGCAGATCTGCGACGAATTAGGAGTGAGCTTCTTTGAGTTTTCGATTGAGGATGCTTTCGCGCGGGAGGTCGAAGCGACCCGCCAAATGCTCGGCGAGAAACAGGAATTGACCGGAATCACCAAGCAGAATATACAAGCGCGAATACGCGCCGCACGGATGTGGAACTGGGCAAACTCCTCACGCGGGTTGTTTCTGCAAACGGGAAACATGTCCGAGAAAGCCGTGGGTTACACAACGGTTGGCGGAGACCTGATGGGGGCCTACTCGCTGATTGGCAATCTTCCAAAGACTATCGTGATTGAACTACTGCGCTATTTGGGTGAGAAATACAAGTGGCCGAGCATACAAACGCTACTTGCAACGAGAGCTTCCGCCGAGCTTGAAGAAAATCAGGAAGACGAGCGCGACCTGATGCCGTTTGCCGTGCTCGATGATTGCTTTGCGCTGTTCGCCGGTGAAAAATTAATGCCGTTGGAACTCTATCAAGCTATGCGAGCTAAGTGGAGCGATGAGGAGTTGAAGAAGCTACATCCCGAGTACAAACCCGGCATGCTCAAGGAGTGGGTGATTCGTTTTGTGAAGCTATTTGTCGGCTCGATCTACAAGTGGGTGCAGGCTCCGCAGGCGGTTCACCTCGGAACGCTCGATCTCGACCGCGAACGCGCACTGCAATTGCCGGTAGTGCAGTCGCTGGAGTGGCTGGAGTTGGAAAGGGTGGAAGAGAAGGATGAGGGATGAAGGATGAGGGATGAAAGAATGCCTTCATGCTTGAGGGCTTTGCTTCTGACGCACAGGCCAAACAACTGTCATCCTGAACAAGGTCTTCCGCAGTGAAGGATCTCAGCCCCCTTCAGGATGATGGGCGGGGATAAACAGGAACCCCACTGCCGCAACGACCGCCAGTGCCGCTCCGAAATAGAAGGGAGCGCTCGGCGAGATGCTGTCCCAGAGCAAGCCCGCGATCACGCTTGCCAGCAGCGCCAAAACTCCGGTGACCATGTTGAACAGACCGAGAGCGGTTCCCCTCACTTCTGAGCCAACGAGGTTGCTGATGAGGGCTTTGCTGACTCCTTCCGTTAGAGCGATGTACACACCGTAAAAGGCAAACAGAAGCCAGACGAGCCAGTTGGCGCCACATACTGCAAAGCCGAGATAAACGGCAGCATAGACGAGAAAACCAATCCACAGCAAGCGCTCCTTGGGAATTCTGTCGGCCAGCTTGCCGATGGGATAGGACAAGAGCGAATAGCTCGCATTGTAGCAGAGATAAACGAGGATCACTGCAACCACTGAGAAACCAAGGTTCTTAGCGCGCAACAGCAGAAAAGTATCACTGCTATTAGCGAGCGCAAAAACCGAGAATACGGTCAGAATAGAATAGTATCGTTTCCCAAACCGTAGCGACACAGCTTGCTGTGTCTGAGTTCGCCGTGTCTGTTCTTTTTTCCGGGGGGGGATCTCCTTCACCCACAGAATCATCATCACACCGAGCACTCCCGGTATGAAGGCAATCCAATAGAGCAACCGGAAGGCGCTCTCTTGAGATCCCTGATTGCTCAGCATATAGAGCAGGAGGAGCGATAGAGAGACTCCGACAAACGCGCCCAAGGTGTCCATGGCTCGGTGCAGTCCAAACGCCCACCCTCTTCGTTCGGGTCCAATGGAATCTGCTATTAAGGCATCACGAGCGGTCGTTCGCAGCCCCTTGCCAAACCTGTCTATGAACCGCGCAAACAACACTGCCGGCCAACCCATCGCCAAGGCGAGGAGCGGTTTGGCCAATGCAGACAGCCCGTAGCCGCCGAAAATGAAAATCTTGCGTTTGCGAATGCGATCCGAGTGCCAGCCGGACACTCCCTTAAGTACGCTGGCGGTTCCTTCGGCAATGCCCTCGATTAAGCCGAGGATGCTCATGCTTGCGCCGAGAATCGTGGTCAGAAAGAGCGGCGTGATGGCATAGAGCATTTCGCTGGAGACGTCCGTCAGGAAGCTGACCCAGCCGAGGCGGATAACGTTTTTGGAGTGGTTGGTATGACCGGTCTCCTGAAGCTCTTTCTTACTCATGGGCACAATTTACGAATTTCTCAACAAAAAATCCGGCGGTCACCGGATTTTTTTATGCCATTCAGAGCGGACTACGCCGGATATTTGCCGGTAATGAAGTCCGTGAGGTGCCTTGTGACGAACTCGGCCACTTCAAGTTTGGCCTTGACGAGATCGCCCTGCGGCACGACTCCAATTAATTTGCCGCTCTCGACCACAGGCAAGTGCCGGATGCGTTGTGAGGTCATGAGCATGAGGGACTGATCTACAGAATCATCCGGTCTTGCAATCATGACCTTTTTAGTCATGCACTCTCCCACCGTCAGTGTGGCAAGCTGAGAGGCATGAGTATCCACCAGCCGCAACGTGTCCCGCTCCGTGAAGATTCCTACCAGTTGACCGGCTTGGTCAACAACGCACAAGGCCCCGACGTTATTCTGCACGAGGGCGCGAATTACCTCCTGCACAGTCTGGTTCGGATTTGCTGTGTGTACCTGATTTCCCTTGTCAGCGAGAACATCTGAGATTCGCATGTTGTGCTCCCGATTCGTGTTGTGGGTCATTTGTCTTATGTCTCCTCATAATATACCTGTGAAATAGTACGAAGTCAAGCTCTAAATGTTCCGTTGTGAAATTTTTAATTTACTATAAAATATAGGGTTAGACAAGAATGCCTCATTTTTGACTTGTGAATGCCTCTCGGCGGATCTGCCGTTGCGGAGGTAGGAATTCAAGACAAAAAAGGGAGGACAGCGAGTATGGTCTGGGGCAACACGCCTACTGACACCAGCAAAAGCATAAAAATCAATAGGATAGATTTTTTGAATAGTACTTGAAATGTCTTGTTTTAGGCGTGGGTCTTTAGTATATTTACAGAAACGCGGATCGAAATCCCAAGAGGAGGACAATATGCTCGCCCACCGTTTTCTGACCCATACAATCCTCGCAGCTTTGTGCGCCGTGCTGTTGCTGACAGCCGTGGTTAGCGCGCAGACTGGCGAGTTGGAATTTTTTCAAAAGCAGCGCACGGACAAACTGACCGTTGTGCAGAAGTGGGAGCGGGATGCTCAAGTCCTGCTCATTCTGACGCTGATGGTGCTCGCGCTCGGAGCGGTGACTGCGGCGCTTCAGATCATTCCGAAATCGTGGTGCAAACCGACGTGCGTGGCTATCGGGGGAATCATCAGTATCCTTACGTACTTCAACAGTTATGAATTTGACGGCGACCGTCGCACTTTGAGGCGCAAGGCTATGGAGGGTCATGAGATCATGGACTCGGTGGATTTCTATATGCTTCAGTACGCAAGTACAGACAAGCCGCAAGAGCGGGGGTTCTGGGTGGAGCAGATGCGCAAGCGATTCGGCGAGTTCAAAGCGCTGCGCGGCTCGATGGGTGGACAACCGGAGAAACATGCCCTGAACGTATCTTCAGGTTTTGTCACTCCGGCCTATGCGATGGATTCCGGGAAGAAGGAGTATGCGGAAGTTTACTTCTCCGGCATCGGGGAGAGCGGCGATCTGACAACCGCAAAAGAGTATGCGGAATTGGATGCGCGGCGGCAGGCCATTGAGTACTTGCAGACTTATCTCAAGGAGAAGAAGATCGCCGATGACTCGCTCGACCCTACAGCGCTGGCGGAATACTTAGTTCAGAATGCAGTCTTCGATCGCGAGACCTTTGAAAACAGAGGTGAGGCCTACCGGTATACTTCGCGCATGTCATTTGATCTTACCTCCCTCGAACAGGATATCCATTTTTACGCGCTGCGCAAGCAGATTGAGCTAAAGCCGGAGCAGGTTTCCGGAGCGGTGAATCAGATCGAGCAAAAATCCGTGGATGAGTATCTCTCGCCGCAACGACAAATCTACTTGCAGGATCTTGATCTGGCGGGCAAAATGCTCTTGGCATCACAGTTTGAGCGCTACAATGAAGCGGTGCATCTGATCGGAGAAGAGAACTACTCGGATGCTGCCGGCACACTTCAGGAACTGGCAGACGAGAAACCCGATTATCCCATCATCTGGCTGCGGCTCGGACAGCTATATAGCGAGCTTGGCAAAGAAGTATCTGCCCGAAAAGCACTGCGCACAGCCAACGAACGGCTGGAGCGGCTTGCTGATTCAAGCATAAAAGCAGAGGTCAGGTCTTTATACGATGCGATTGCGGGACAGCAACGGGCGGGGAGATAAGGAAAATCCGAAATCCGCGTGTTCAGTAGTAGCTTTCGTCTGAAAAACAGCATCTTCTGTCATTCTGGACACCGCGCGTCTTCGGCTTTCGCGCGGGCGTTCAGAATCTCTTTCTCGCGGAGGCACGTGTCTTGAGTCTTCATGTGCCCCGCTCAGCACTCCACGTCACGCGAGTGAGGGGCATGTGAGGAGTGGGGACACATGCCGCCGCGAAAGAGGGGTGGTTTGGAAAAGATTCTGAA
>JAGVEU010000319.1 GCA_020057985.1 Calditrichota bacterium
ACCGTCGCCGTCGAAATCCGCGGCTGTGACGGAGTAGGCATCAAGGACATCCTCGCTGAGTGTGCTCCTCTGAAAACCCTGAGCGAAAACGTTTGAAGTGAGCATCGCAGTGATGCAGTAGATGAGTATCTTGAGATGTCTCAATCGCGTTCCGCAGCTTGCTTAATGACTAAAATAGGATTCCAAAGTTCGTCAATCCGACCGGACCGGCAATTTGCCTCTTTGCGTTGCGGTTCGGATACCTTTTGCATTTCTGCCCGCCGAACAACCTCAATGAGGTTTGCAAAATGCAAAGGCTGTGAAAAATTCAATCGCCAAGAGGAAAAACCAGCCGTTCTAAGGTGTTTAGGTAACATCTAAGTTACATATTTTTTCTTAATTTGTCAAGCACAGGTGCCTCTCTATGCGCGGCACCAGTTTTGCAAACATAACCAGCAATAAGACAGTAGAAACATTGCACTCACTACGTACAGTAGCCCTTAGCAATTAGACACGACGAGAGGCACATGAATAAGCTCTGGAAGAACATCGGGATTGGCGCTGGGATCACGGTCATCGTATGCGGCGGGCTGCTGATAATGGGAAGCCAGCGTGCTGTAGCAGTAAACTCACCGGATCTTGAATATGCCAAGCTTCAGACACTTGCCGCAGCATGGGAGTCACGAGTCCAATCAACCTATGCCGAGTTTCAAACCGAGATTCTTCGGCATAACATGGCCAGGATTCTTGATCAGCCTAAGCAATGGTCTGATTGGCGAGTGTCAACGTACTTTGAGAAGATAAGGGCGTCTTGGTCCGGTGAATGCGGTACGCCTAAGACACTTGCACTCGTGAGTGCGGGAAGCGCTGTTCTTGCAACCTCAGGCGACACAAGCGGGCTTGGCAGAGTCCTTACCTCGATCGGTAAAAATATGACAGGGTTTATTGTTGTCGGTGGCGAGGATCATGCCGCGTTATGCCTCGCGATTCAATATGCTCCTCCGACGGACAGAGACCTTGGAATTCAACCGGGACGGCTTATCGCTTTGTTTGATCCGTCGTCCATCTTCGCGCTCATAGACAGCGCGCCGCATTCGTGGATGCTCTTGAGTGATCCCAAGACAACCGTGCTTGCTTCAACAACTATGACACCCTTGTCTGTCATCAACTCACTCTGGCCGCTCCTGATACAAAAAAAGACTGGACTCTTGCCACAAAATGACGGCTCGACTCTCGCCTTCTGTACCGTGCATCTGTCGGGAAGTACATCCATGCTGCTGGCAAGTCTTATCACTCCACGACATGCAACCATCAATCCCCTGTGGTGGCTACTAATTGCTTCGGCCGGGCTCGGACTGATCCTGCTCTCCAACCAACATCCCTCACGGTGTACGCAACTGCCCGCACAGAGCATCAGTGATTCAAGTGATCCTGCAGCGGATACCGCCTCGAATTTAGCGCAACGGTTTTCTGGCGAACTACCACTGTCGCCAACGGTTCAAGCAGCAGACCACGCCGCTGAGACAGAGCTGCGTGCCCTTGAAGTTGCGCTCAAGCAGGCGCAGGAAAATTTCAATGTGCTTTGTTCTCTTGCTCCTGCGGCTGTCTTGCTGGCTGACCCGCGCGATCACATCATTCTCAACGCTAACGCCGAGGCAAGCAACCTCGTCGGCACGACCGAAGGCGATTTGCTTGGCAAATCATTCGATACTCTATGCGATAAACCATGGGACTCCGGCTCTGACACAGGTGAACTCTGGATTAAAAACCGAGACAACCGGTCGTTGCTGCGAGACTACGCCTGTGCACTGATCAAACTGGAAGGAGTTCCAACGCTGCTCATTGTGCTCAGCAGACCCGGGACCCAACCAACCGTAGCGTGCGCTATCAGAGCCGATGAAGATTACCTGTCTGAAATCTCCGATACTTCAGACGCCAGTAGTCAGCCTCCGCTTGGTCCGGCAATGATCATTGCCTACGATCCCACGGTGCGAAATGCGACCCGCAGATTGCTTGACAAACTCGGGCACGAGAACGAAGCCTTTTCGACCCTCGATGATGCAACGATCTGGCTGATCACGCGCAACACACGTCCTGCATTTGTGGCCATTGATCTTTCAGACTACGACGAGGGATTGAACTGGATTGAAGAAATGCGTTTTCGTTGCGGTAGTGTTGTCTGTCTCTGCCTTACGGATGGAGAATCCGAGGAGCACGTAGTAGAAAGTGAATTGAATGGCAATCTGACCAAGCCGTTCGATTTGGAGTCTTTGGCCAGTGCGTTAGATAACTTGAATTTGCGCCTAAACGATAGCCCTCCACTCTCTGAAAACATCACACCTGTTCAAACCTCCTTTGGATATGCTTAATGCACAGATCCGCAGAATACACCTGACCCATGCCTCGCCTCTCCGGAGATTCAGTTTCGCGCTGTTCACCTTTTCCCTATCATCAACAGTTGCTGGATTTACATACTTTGTCCGTGTATTGTGACTGAAAATTAATGCGAAGAAGCGCTGAAGGAGACTTGCACAATGACGTTTTTGGAGTTATCTTATAGGTCTGAAACAACACGGACAGCCATCGCGCTGCTACACGCTCTTGACTATGTTACTTATATCACATTCCAAGAATAAACTTGAGGAGTTTCCCATGAAGAAAGCAAGTAATTTGCTCTTGTCGTTAGGTCTGCTATTAGTGTTCAGCCTCGCTGGCACAGCGTTCGCCAGTGTTTTCGAAACATTTACAGGTTACACTCAAACCGCGTACGGAAACTATGACTACAATGGCTTCCATTTGAATAACGCGATGGCCGATTCTGTTACATCGACCATGGGAGGCGGTTACTTGCCATCCAATGCCGTCCGTCTAAGAAACGTAGCTGGCAGCTACTTAGAATATGTAGGAACAGATGGAAACGGTAAAGATGGTGGTGTCGGAACTATTAGCTTTCTGTATCGAGCTTGGGACAACTCCCCGGCAGCGGTCTATGATATTACTGCTAGTATTGACGGTGGTGCATACACAGCGATTGGCACACAAATCAATACTACAACATACACTCCATATCAAACGTGGACGTACGATTTAAATAGTTCATCAAACAATATTAAAATCAAGGTTACTAACGTAAGTGGAGAACGTCTGCATGTGGACGATTTTTCTATTGCAGACTATACTGGTGGTGGCGATGTTACGCCCCCGAGTATTACATCCATTACGGTAGGCGACAATGCTCATCTGGATGTGCTCTTCAGCGAGGCGGTCGAGCTGACGACCGCCGAAACAGAAGCATACTACGTCGTCACGCCGGGCAGTGTGGTTCCCAGCTCGGCCCTCCGTGACGGCAGCAACATTGCGCTGGTGCATTTGACCTTTGCTTCCGCCTTGCCGCAAGGCGCGGATACGCTAACGGTGAACTCAGTGCAAGACACAAGCGTGAACCATAATGCCTGTGTGAATGCGAGAGGCTACTTCACCGGCCCTTCGCCGGACACGACGCCACCCAGTATCACCTCACTCTCGCTGCTTAGCAGGACAACCATTGACTTGTTATTCAGTGAGCCGGTGGATCAGACGACCGCGGAGACAGAGAGCAACTACTCCGTCCGCCCGGGCAGCATCAATCCCAGCGCGGCGGTGCGCGACGGCAGCAACATTGCTTTAGTGCATTTGACTTTCGCCTCAAGCCTGCCCACGGGTCACGACACCCTGCGGGTGAACGCAGTGCAGGACACGAGCGCGAATCACAACGCTTGCTCGAACCTTGACAAACCGTTCAGCGTTCCGCTGGCCGACGTGGGCGACGTGGTGATCAACGAGATCATGTACGACGACACGGCCAGCACGGATGTCGAGTGGGCTGAGCTTTACAACCGCACCGGTTCGGCGATTGATCTTTCCTACTGGCTGCTGCTGGATGCGCCCGCATATCCGGTTGCCACGGAAGGAGCGTTTTATCTGCCAACGGGCACGAGCATTCCGGCCGGCGGCTATTTGGTAGTGGCGAAAGAGGCTGTGCCGGGAATTCCGAGCGCAGTTGTTGGAACGGCTTTCTTTGGAGGAGGCTGGGGATTAGGCAACAGCGGCGATAACATCGGCCTGTATTCGGACACGACGGGCGGCATGCGCATAGATGGCTATGCCACGGCGAACGCGCTGCTGTTCTATCCGGATTGGTCGCCGGCAAACGCAGGAATTACGCTGGAGAAGTGCACCGAGAATTCCGTGTGGCCGGCGGATTCCACGGGTTGGCATCTATCCACCAATTGGTTTTCACACACTGGGCGCTACCGTTTCTGCACCCCCGGAACCGCCAACACCACCTGCAGCGACGTGACGCGGCCCACGATTGATTCGATCATTGTGCAGAGCAACATGATCATTGATGTCGTCTTTACCGAGCCGCTACGGCAGGATTCGGCCCAAATCGCGGCGCATTACAGCGTGAACTTGGGCATCAACGCTCCGTCTTTAGCCGCACTGCAAACGTTCGGCTGGAACACGGTTCGGCTCACGTTTGCCGCCGCTATGCCCGCCAACGTGTACACGCTGACGGTAAACAATGTCATGGATCTTTCAAACAACGCGATCCTTGCAAACTCCACGAAGCAGTTCACGGTCGGCGCGCCGGAGTTCAGCATCGTGTTCACGGAGGTTATGCCGAATCCGGCGACGGTAGCGGACGCCTCGGGCGAGTGGTTTGAAATCTACAACGCGGCTACCAGCCCAGTGGACATGACCAACTGGCAGGTAACGGACGGCGAGGGCACATTCACGATCTCTTCGGCCTCGCTGGCCTCGCACCAATACTTTGTGTTCTGCTGCAACGCCGATTCGGCGACCAACGGCGGCGTTCCCGAAAACTACGTGTACCCGTACGCATTCGGAACGGGTCTGCAGTTGGCAAATACAGCAGACGACATCACCCTTAGGACCGCTGCCGGCGCGGTTGTAGCTTCGGTAGCCTACACGACGGCATTCCCATACGGTTCGGGATGGAGCATGCAGCTCAAGGATCCGTCGTATCCGGTTGCCAACGATACAAGTTGGTGTCCGGCTACTACTGCATGGCTGGGAAGTTCAGGTGATTTCGGCACGCCGGGTGCAGCCAGTATTTGTCCGGCTCCGTTTGTTCCCGATACGGTTGCCCTGTGCAGCCTGCGCGTGCAGGATAACTGCGGCGTTCCGACGCGGAATCACGTTCGTCAGGTAGTGCGCGGCGTGTTCAGCTACATTGACACCTGCAAGGCCTCCGGTTATCTGCAATCGGGTGGCTGCGCGGTAGTGGTGTATGGCGGCGCGCTGTTTGACACCATGCAGAGTGCGACGCGGCTTCCCGCAGCGGGTGACTCGGTGATGATTGACGGCTATATCACCCAGTTCCGCGGACTGACCGAGATTTCCACCTATGCGGGTTGGACTCCGATCGTCACGCTGCTCGGAACCGACTACATTGTGCCACCGGTGGAAGCGGCCTGCTCCGACATCGGGCTGCTTGCCGACTCCTGCCGTGGTGAGAATTTCGAATCGGAAATGATCACCGTTCTCAATGTGCAGTTCGTCAATCCGAGCGGCAACTTCGTGATGGCGGACAGCAACTACGCGGTGCTGTGCGGCGGCGACACGATCTACTTCCGCACGGATTCTTGCGATGCGGCGCTGATCGGTACGGCAATCCCAACCGGCGCGGTCAACATCACGGGTGTGTTGGGGCAGTATGACAGTTCGGGTTGCGCTTGTCAGGGCTATCAGATTTTGTACGGCGGCGACACACCATTTGCTCCCGCCGTATGTGCCGATCCTGTGAGCCAAACCGTTCGCCGCATTGGCGTGACCGATGAAATCGAACTTCGTTGGCAGCCCGGTCCGAATCAGACCTGCACATGCTATAAGGTTTGGAGCACATCAGATCTATCCAATGTCTTCCCGACCGGCTGGACTGAAGTAGCCACAGTCAATGGAGTGACAAACTACAGCACCTTCGCGCCGCTGTCCGCAAGACTCTTCTATCTCGTCACAGCAAACGCCTGTCCGTAAAATCATGTTGTCATAACAACTTCAAGCGGCTCGGATCCATCCGAGCCGCTTCTTTGTCTTCTTTGCGAGATTACTCGCCGAGCGGGGTTAAGGTCCTCCGCAACCCCGCCGGAATCCGAACTTTCCGTATTCGGATTTTGGATTTCCTTCGGCATATTCCTTGCGCCCGCTATAGACAGCTTGAAGGGAGCCTCCCATGGCAAACAGTATCATACAGAACTATCTGATAGGCAAAGGCAGTGCAACCGCCGTACTCAAGAAGACCCTTGACGCGCAGGCTACTCGCCAGCGTGCTCATGCGCAGAACATCGCCAACGCCGAAACACCTGATTATAAACGAGTTGCCGTTGATTTCGAGAACCTCCTCAAGGAAGCCACCGATCAAACCGGATCAGGGAGTCTGAAACGCTCCGATTCGCGCCACCTCCCAACAAGCGGGCTTGACATGGAGACTCTCGAGCCGCAAATTAGGCAGGAAAGTCCCGATCCAAATGGCACCGGAGTCAACGGAGTGGACATTGAGCAGGAAATGGCTGAAATGGCCGAAACCCAAATCCGCTACATGGCCGCCCTCGAACTCCTTAAACGACGTTATGCCGGTCTAAAATCCGTCATTCGCGGACAGCCATAGCAAATATCCATACGATCCTACACACTTCCGGCGGCCTCTGGCCGCCGTTTCTGTTTTAATCCCCCGTAAATGGAGGGAGACAGGATCGGCACCTTGATAGTAGGTTGTTGATAGATAAAAAACTATTTTGGCGGAACGAACTCGACTTAAACCAAAGCGGACAAAGGAGTTAGCGTGGAAAAAACATTACGAAATGCGCATTTAGAGGCGGAAGAAGTGCGATAATTGATGAGGCGGACTACTGTTTTGCATACCATAGAAAAGCTGAGAGCGGGAGGGTTGCGGAGAGCCTTAGAGCCCATCTTGAAATAATCTTGCGACTCGCCGAGCAGGGTTAAGTCCTCGCAATCCTGCCGGAATCTGATCGTCAACTAATCTTTCTGTGGGAGAG
>JAGVEU010000534.1 GCA_020057985.1 Calditrichota bacterium
TATGGATACCGGATTGTTGCTTATGCCGATACGATCTCATCGCCGCCGAGTTCGGATGTGTTTGCCACTCCGCTGCTCACTGACGATGACATCTTCATCATGGCCGCCGAGTATTTCCTCGACAGCGATCCGGGAGTTGGGCAGGGGTATCCATTGTCGGTCTATCCCAATGGCGAAGTGACACTCAATGCAACCATCAATCTTGCCAGTGTCCCGCTCGGATTCCACAGAGTTTTTCTGCGCTTCCGTAACTCACAAGGCAACTGGTCAGCCGCCGAAGGCCGCGCATTCTATGTTACCCCGCCGATCATACTGCAGGACGCGCAAGTCACCGATGCGGAGACGTTCTTTGACAGTGATCCGGGGGTGGGCAACGGAGAGTACATATCCACGGAATCCGCTCACGAAGTCTCGCTGACCTCAGAGCAGGACATCAGCAGTTTGTCTCCCGGCTTTCATCACCTGTTTCTGCGATTTCATTCGAGCAACAATCACTGGTCACCAGCAGAGGGGCGAGCTTTTTACATCGCACCGCCGATCACGATTGAGACCGCAAGTATCAATGCTGCCGAGATGTTCTATGACACAGATCCCGGAGCAGGAGCAGGACAAGCCCTGGACGTCACGGCGGGACAGGATGTGGCACTCACCTCGAATCGCACTATTGACAGTCTCGCGCTTGGTTTTCATCGGGCGTTTCTGCGCTTTCGCACGGATCTCAATCTCTGGTCAATGGCAGAAGGGCGAGCGTTTTACATCACACCGCCGATAGCGCTTGACTCTTCATTACTCACGAATGCCGAGTACTTTGTAGACACGGATCCGGGTGTCGGTCAAGGGAGTGCAATTGACTTTGCGGACACTACCCAAAGCGCTCTCGCATATGCCATTGACCCGTTCACTGCAGCTCCCGGTTTCCATCGCTTCTATCTGCGCTATCGAACGAACCATGACCTCTGGAGTGCCGCCGAAGGTCGGGCGCTATACGTAACTCCACCGGAACCACCGCAAGACACGGTGCAACTGGCCTCAGCTGAGTACTTTGTGGATACAGATCCGGGGATCGGTCAAGGGAGTGCAATTGACTTTGCGGACACCACTCAAAGCGCTCTCGCTTATGCCATTGGAGTGCCACCGAGGGCCGAGCGCTGTATGTAACTCCGCCCATCGCAAGTGACACAGCAACTCTTGCCGCAGGCGAGACCTTCATAGACACGGTTGGCAATTTTGGCTCTGGTTATGCGCTGATCGCCGATGACGGGAGCTTTGACGAACGCGAAGAAGCCATGCACAAGAATGTGCCGGTGGCTGCGCTGACTGAAGGTCTGCATTATGTCTATGCAAGAGTACGGGATTCGCGCGGCTTGTGGTCGAGTGTAGTCGTAGATAGTTTTATCGTCGGCATTCCGGCGGAAATCAAACTCGTGGTATTTCCCGAAGACACTGCGAACATTCGTTTGACGTGGACGAGTTTTCCGAATGCCTCGGAGTATCAGGTGCATTATGACTCTGTGCTGACAGGAGCTTTTGCCGAATACTTCAGCGTGCTCGCGCCAGATACAAGCGTGTCGGTGCAGACGCTATACGGACATGGAAAACGGTTTTATCAAGTTATTGCGATTATGCCGGTTAGAACGGCGAGGAATCCAAACACCAGACTTCAAACTACAAACTTCAAACATGAAGACCCAATGATGAAGAAGCCATTGCGGAAAGAGGAAACGGTGGTGAAAGAGCCGAGGATGAAGAAATGAGAACCTCGGACATTGAAAGGCGAGATCCTGAACGCCGCGAGGACGCGAGTCCAGGATGACAATTAAAATGAACGCGAGTTCAGGATGACAAGACAGGTGGACGGCCTTTGGGATGACAAAACAGTACGGACGGGCGGGTTGCGGAAGACCTTAACCGCGCCCCTACGATCAATACAAATATTTAGACAATAAATAAAGGAAACGACGATGAAGACAATTCTCACTTTTCTATATGCTGCGCTGCTGCTGTCGAATGCGGAGGCTGCCATCCGCCGTGTGGATCATGGCGGATATGCGGACTTCAGCGATGTTCAGAGTGCCATCAACGCTTCAAGTGCGGGAGATACGGTGCTCATCTCGCCGAGCGTATATGGGTATAGCGGATTCACGGTGGATCGGACACTGACGATCATCGGCGCGGGAACGGATACGATTCCGGGAAAAGCATCGATTCTATCAACAGGGATATACATCACTCCTGACGCCGACGGAAGCCGCATTCAGAGTTTGTGGATTTCGGGGATCTGGCAATATCATATAGGGAATAACGTCTATGCCATTGTTCAGATAGCGGGTGGTGCGGAGAACATCCTGATCGAAGACTGTTTCATTCAAGCATACCAAAATTTTTCCAATTTTCAGTTCGTTTGCATTGGTGCTTACCCTGATCCATTGACAATACGACGATGTGTGCTCATGGGTGGCCCTTCCACAGCGGGTGTGTACTTTTATAACGCTGCGGGAGAAAGCAATGCGCGAATCGAGTCCTGTGTGTTCTCA
>JAGVEU010000114.1 GCA_020057985.1 Calditrichota bacterium
ACCAAGAGCGGGCATGGTCTCATGCGCCAATCGCAGATTAGCAAGGATTCCGAAGCAATCTCCATTCCAGCGGGTTCCAAGTGATAGCCAGTTATTCGGTTCCCACGTGTAAACGGACATATGGTTTGCCCACGATTCGTAATCGTTTCCGTAAGCGCTGTAGCGACCGGAGTATCCGGCTCCAGCAAAAACGAGATCGTCTCGTCCATCACCATTAATGTCACCGACCGCTGGAGACGTGAGCTTTATATATCCCGCGTACAGCACGATTGGCTGGCCAGTAACTGGCCATGTCATCAGCAGTGAAAAATAATGCTCGCATGCTCCGTAGCCATTGTGTAAGCATTGTAAAGGAGAAAATGGGCAAATTTCAAGGTACTCACGTTTCCAGGCACATTATATGATTTCTTTCACTCCATCGCCGTCTCCATCAGCGAGCGCAGGTGTTTGGCTGAATCTGTATCCAGGATACTCCTCTGGGTCGAGATCCAACTGAAAAAGTAGGGCTGCTGATGAATCATAGACAAGAATTTGGTTTCTGATAGTGCTGCCCGGAGATGAGCCGACTACAATGATCTCAGGATAGCCATCGCCAGTGACATCGCCGACAACTGGCCCGCGATCTTGGTCGGCAATTTCCACACCGCCCGCTCTTGTGTAGGTGATGGGAAAACCTGAGAATTCCTCCTGTGCCAGCGAGATGCTGATAGGTATCAAGAGGAAGATGAGAACACTGACAAGTGATTTCATGACGCGCTCCTTTGATTAGGGTATGTGGATGAAGGGAGTAACAAACGTGTGCGTTCCGGTTCGAACACTCAGATAATAAGTTCCGGCGGCTGAAGAAGTAGGCAGACTGATTTGGAAGGACGATTCATTCAACCCTTGCAGCTTCTCCATGGTTACGTGTTGACCGAGGATATTGAAGACTTGAGCCTCGATAGCTCCATTTGCTCTAAAGGGCAGTTGGATATTGAGCAGACCCTGCACTGGTTGAGGGTAGATATTGATGATCAGGAGAGTATTGTTCTGTTGAGACCGTGGAGTTCGCACCGCATTGGGTGGCTCCTCCGGGCCCGGAACATGAATCATGCACATACCAGAGAAATCTTCTTCCGTTCCATTCCCAATGACCCAATATCCACCCCTCTTCCAGGCGAAGTGATAGTCTCCGTAAAGAAAGAAAGTGCTAAGAGGTAGAAAAAGCGGACCGAGCACCATATCGCCAGATAGACTGAAGCCGACTCGGAGAAGGCCATCGGCAGGGAGAGTTTGTCCCCACATATACTGCAAAGTATCTGTCCCAACCAAGGTAAAATAGGTTGAACCTATGCCGTAGGGCGCTTGATCGAAAACGACGGTGTCTCTGGGCGACCCGCTGCGAGGGTCGCGTTGGTAGAAAAGTCCACTATCATCTCGGTAGAGGATATAATGAAAGGCGCCGGATGTATCAATATAGAAAGCCTCTTGTGTCATCTGAATTTCAAATGGCCCGCTCGCTGTCGAGACGAACTCCAGAGTTGAATCCGCCGTATCCACTCGCATGATGCTGATATTCTGATACGGTGGTATGCCGATCAGGCGGAAACACGCCCAGACCTGCCCAAGAGGATTCACAGCTATAATTGCGTCTTCAGCCCACAAAGTGGGCGGCAACAACAAGTGAAGAGGCACTGCGATGTCACCATTTTCTGAAAATGCCATGACTGCAGAGCTATAGCTTACCCAAATGATTCCCGTGCAATCTTGAACCATGTTGATTCCGGATTCGATCACGCCCTGTGCATTGGGAATCATTATCTCTGTTGGCGGCGTTAGGAATTCCCCTTGTGTATTCATCCGAGCGTACAACTCCATCGGCCGCCACGGTTGGTCGAATTCTCTGCCCCATGCAATGTGAATGACCTGATTCCTGTCCATGATCACGCCGGCTCCATAATCCCTGAGATGACTGTCTGGCAACATCTCCATCTGCGGACAGAGGGGATTACCCCAGTTATCGAACCGTTGATAGAACTGCGAAGTCGTTATAGGATCTGTTGAAAAATCTACTCGCACAGCAAACACGTGGAGGCGCAACGAGTCGTCTACGAGGATCTGAGGGTAGTCGTAGCCGTAATCGTCATTCGTCAGGAAGATCAGGCGATCCCACTGCGCAAAGACCTCTTTGGCCGCCAAGCCACAAACGAAAAGCAGAACTAATCTAAGTAATTTCATTGCTCTATAATTCGAAATAACACGAAACGAACTCGCGAATCTCCCTGCCATTTTGTTTGATATAAACAGCGAGGAGCTTCGCGCATGGGAGTGTCCGGTTTGGTTTCGGTCAATGAAGAATCGCTTCACAAGCAATATAAGCAACCCAGAGCCGATTGTCAAGAGAATTCACGTCCGGTACGGAAAGCGAAGGAATCCGTTGAGGAGTCGCCTATCCACAATCTTTTGCTTATCTCTGCATCGTCTTTGGCACATCGAGACTCCTCGCCACTCATGCCTCCACCCGAAAAAAAAAGAGAGGCTCGTTCCTCGCGTACCTCCTGACTCTTGTTGGAATCGCGTCGCTATTGCCCTTCTGTTTAATTTTATCTCGAAATAGTTCGGCTGTGGTAGTGCAAATATCTGACTTTTTTCAACACCAGCCAAAACCCTGCTCGGAGGTTTCTTTCACTCACCCTCCCTACCCCCCCGCAAAAAAAGGGGGATATAAGATCGCCATACTTCATTAACGAAAGGCCATCAGGATACAGAATACGTAGATAGTCTCCTGATTGCAACTCTCCTGCGAAATCCGTATTTTGTTCTGCAAGATGTCTGACGAGGATTTATGACTCATAGATTGAGAATTCTGGTTTTTCTGGTACTTTCGGCTGCGAGTGCGTTTGCTGCATCGCCGAAGCCCCAGTGGGCAAGGCGCTGCATGGTTGCGAGTGCCGATGCGCTAGCCACACAAGTGGGAGTGAATGTTCTTGCCCAGGGTGGAAACGCGGTGGATGCGGCGGCGGCGGTGGCGTTTGCATTAGGGGTTACCGAAAGTTATGCGAGCGGATTGGGCGGCGGGTGTTTCATTCTGATTAGGATGGCGGATGGCCGATCAGTGGCCATTGACGGACGCGAAACTGCGCCGACGAAAT
>JAGVEU010000310.1 GCA_020057985.1 Calditrichota bacterium
CGCCGAAAGCGTTCTTGCTGAAGACGATAGCAAACTCAGAATCACTGAGTTTGTGACGAATCAGGAGATTGCCAATCTCATGGACGTCGAAGTGGGAGACGTCATCAAGAAGTTCTTGAGCATGGGCAAGCTTGTCTCCATCAACCAACGCCTTGATCGCGATATGATCGAGTTAATTGCGGATGAGTTTGGTTTTCGGGTGGAGTTCATATCCGGCGCTGAAGAGACTGAAGAAGAAGAAATTATCGAGGAGAAGCCGGAAGATCTTCAGCCGCGCCCGCCGGTTGTGACAGTCATGGGACACGTGGATCACGGCAAAACCTCGCTCTTGGACTATCTCCGCAAGACGTCAGTGGTCGCCGGTGAACACGGTGGCATTACGCAACATATTGGAGCTTACGAGGTCAAGTTCAAAGACCGCTTAATTACCTTTCTTGACACTCCCGGCCATGAAGCATTTACAGCAATGCGTGCTCGCGGCGCGCAGGTAACGGACATTGTGATTCTCGTTGTAGCTGCCGATGACCAAGTCCGTCCCCAGACGATTGAAGCAATCAATCACGCTCACTCTGCCGGTGTGCCACTGGTGGTTGCCATTAACAAGATTGACAAGCCCAATGCCGACCCGGAAAGAATTCGCAAACAGCTTGCCGAGCATCGGCTGCTCGTAGAGCAGTGGGGCGGAAAGATTCAGTCGGCAGAGATCTCCGCGAAGTTTGGCCAGGGGATGGATGATCTACTGGAGGAAGTGCTACTTGCCGCCGACATTCTCGAATTGAAAGGCAATCGGAATCGCCTTGCTCGTGGAACGGTCATTGAGGCGCGACTTGACAAGGGGCGCGGCATTGTTGCAACGTTGATTGTCACAGCCGGCACACTTAAGGTTGGCGACAATTTCGTGGCCGGTCAACACTTCGGAAAGGTTCGAGCCTTGCTTGATGAATATGGAGACCCCATTAAGCAGTGTCAACCCGGCTGTCCCGTTCAAGTGATTGGGTTTACCGGCGCCCCGCAGGCAGGCGATACTTTGGTTGTTTTCCAGAGTGAGCGCGAGGTCAAAGAAATTGCCATGCGCCGACAGCTTCTGCAGCGCGAGCAGACCTTTAAGCAAATCCGCATGATGACCCTTGATCAGATCTCAGCACAGATCAAGGAAGGGAGAGTTCGCGAGCTTTCTCTGATCATCAAGGGTGACGCCGATGGATCTGTCGAAGCGATTTGCGATACGCTTCAGCGCCTGTCCACGGGGGAAGTTGCAGTCAATATTGTGCATCGCGGAGTCGGCGCTATTTCCGAGAGCGATGTTCTGCTTGCCTCAGCAACCGCTTCGATTATTCTGGGCTTTCACGTGCATCCAAATATTAAGGCACGCGACCTTGCCACGCGCGAACACACTGACATTCGTGTCTATCGAGTTATCTATGAGATGCAAAATGATATTCGCAGCGCACTCGAGGGTATGTTGGCGCCGGACACGCGCGAAGAAATCGTCGGGCTGGTGGAGATTAGGGAGTTATTTCATGTTCCCAAGGTGGGCACGATCGCCGGAAGTCATGTGATTAGCGGCAAAATAGCGCGAGCGAGTCAGATTCGTCTCCTACGCGAGGGACGAGAAATTTGGCGAGGAGGATTAACCTCACTGCGTCGCTTCAAAGATGATGTGAAGGAAGTCAGAGCGGGTTTCGATTGCGGAATCACCATTGACAGCGCGGTTGAAATCAAGGTTGGCGATTCCCTTGAAGTCTTCGAGGTCATTGAGATCAAACGTAAACTGGAGCAGTCCGCATAGTCGCGCTCTCAGCTTCAGCCATGCGTGACCGAAAAACAGAGAGTGAACCGAAGTCCAAGCGACCATTGCGTATCGCTGCGGAAATCAAGCGCGATCTGCCTGACCTGATTCGCCGCTTTGTCACGATTCCTGGGAGCGTACTTGTAAGCATCACCGGTGTTGAGGTATCAAGCGATCTTTCCCACGCGACTGTCTTTATTAGCACATATGGCGGAAGCGACAGGGATAAGCTGGACATCACTCACCTTCTAAACGCGAAGAAATCGCAATTGAGAAGCCAACTTGCGCAGCAGTTGATCATGAGGCAGCACCCGGATCTGAAGTTTGTCTATGACGAGACCCCCGCTCGCGCCGCGCGAATCGAGGCGCTCCTGAAGCAGATTCATGATAGCGCGAATCCGGACGACGCAAAGGACTGAGATGATTTTCGAGCCGAATGATCTTGATTCCTTCCGGAGGATTGCGCTTGAGAACGGGACAGCGCTGATTTCCACGCATGTTCATCCGGATGCTGACGCTATCGGTTCTGTTCTGGCCATGCGGGAAATGCTGAGCCAGATTGGAACCAACTCCAAAGTTGTCTTGGAGGAGGGATGTCCGCCACGTTATCGCTTTCTGCCCGGCGGAGATGAAATTGTGAATCTGCGCGATGTGGACCACGGAAAGTTCTCAGCAGCAATCATTCTCGACTCCGGCAGTCTTGACCGTATCGGAGATGTACAAGCGTTGCTGTCGCCGAATGCGAAAATCGTGAACATTGATCATCATGTGTCCAACACGAGATTCGGCAAGCTCAATTTCGTGAATACAACCTGCTCTGCTACCGGAGAATTGCTGTTCGAACTCGCAAGTGCCATGAATCTCCGAATGACTGCGGATTTGGCAAGCAACCTCTATGCGGGGATCTTGACTGACACGGGACGCTTTCGCTACTCTAATACGACGCCTCGCACCATGCAGGTGGTTGGAAAACTCATGAGTGAAGGCGCTGATGCGTTTGCCATCACGGATCTGATGTATTACGACATCCCGTCGAACGATCTACTTTCGTTAGGAGCTATTCTCGCAACGCTTGAGTTGTTTGCCGACGGACTGGTCAGCACGCTGTCTGTGAAATTAGAGCGCCTTGTTGGAGATCCGGACACGGTAGTTGACCTTGCCTTGTCGGTTCATGGGGTCGAAGTGGCGGCGATGTTCAGTGAAACGCACGAAGGAAAGATCCGAGTCTCTTTTCGCTCCAAACATGTTGTGGATGTGTCGGCAATTGCCGAGAAGTTCGGAGGAGGAGGTCATATTCGTGCTGCCGGTTGCAGAATGCTCGGAACTCTGGATAGCGTCCGTGAGCGAATTCTTCCGGCGATCTTCGACGCATTGAATAAGCAAGCAATTCAAACTGTCGCTGAGGAGTGTTAGACTTAGGCGGCTTAATTCTATCCGTTTATAAGCCGACAGGTTGGACTTCCTTCGATGTCGTGAATAAGCTGCGCAAGGAACTGGGCTGGAAAAAAGTTGGACATGCCGGTACGCTCGATCCTCCCGCAGATGGAGTCCTGATTCTGCTCTTTGGAGAGGCAACAGCACGCTCTGCTGAATTCATGGATCTTGGCAAGGAATACCGCGCACGAATCCGCTTTGGACTCTCGACCGCCACCGATGATCTCGAAGGCCGAGTAACGCAAGAGTACGCGATTTCGAATTGGTCACAAGCACTAATTGAGAATGCACTCGAATCCTTTCGCGGAATTGTGGAGCAGATTCCTCCGGCAGTTTCAGCAGTGAAGATAAGGGGTAGACGAAGCTATGCACGCGCTCGCGCCGGAGAGTTGGAGTTGCCCCAATCGAGACCAGTGCATTTCTACACGATAGACATGACCGCAATATGCGAACCTGAAATCGAGCTGCTGATTACGTGCTCTCGCGGAACATACATTCGAGCGCTGGCTCGCGACCTTGGACAGTCGCTGGGATGGGGAGGTGCATTGGCATCCCTCACTCGCACTGCCATAGGTCCGTATCGAATTGAACGAGCTGCCCTGATAGAAGAAGTGATTCACCGTTCCAATGAATTTGACTCAATCTGATTGATGGATATTTTTCGCGGCATCTGGTCACACTTCCTTGACGCTCGTGACTCGGCAGTTACTGTTGGTTCATTTGACGGCGTGCATCTTGGGCATCGCGTGATCCTTAACAACTTGGTGCAGATGGCCGAGGCGCAAGGTCTGCGCAGCGTGGTACTCACGTTTGAAACTCATCCGCGAAACGTGCTCAAGGAATCTGATTCCTTGATGCCCATGATGATGACAGTGGAGGAGAAACTACTTCTGCTTTCCGAACTGGGAGTTGATCTCGCGCTGGTCGTTCACTTCGATCAAAGCCTGTCAAGACTCTCCCCGCAGGACTTTGTTCAGATAGTTCTGAAGGGGAGAATCGGAATGAAGAAGATGGTGATCGGTTTCAATCACGCATTTGGCAAGAATCGTGCGGGTGACAGGGAAAGCCTGATTGCCATGTCGCGCACTATGAAATTCGCCGTGGATGTTATCAACCCGGTCGAGGTGGGCGACATGATTGTTTCATCCACAAAGTTGCGAGGTCTGCTTGCGGATGGCGACGTGGCAAGAGCGCGCGACGGACTCGGACGACTCTATTCGGTCAAAGGCATAGTCGTCCATGGATTTGGGAGAGGGAAGAGGCTGCATTGGCCGACGGCAAATCTCGGTCTCGTCAATGTTGAGAAGCTGATTCCGCATGATGGCATCTATGCGGGCACCGCTACCGTGCGGGGCGAAACTCATCCCGCAGCGATCTCCATCGGATTCAACCCGACTTTTGCCGAGCACAAACACTCCGTTGAAGCTCACCTAATCGGGTTCGATCAAGACATCTATGACGAAGAGCTGGAGATTAGGTTCGTGGAGCGGATTCGCGGAGAGAAGAAATTCTCCTCCGAGGACGAACTATCGAGACAAATCGGAG
>JAGVEU010000340.1 GCA_020057985.1 Calditrichota bacterium
ACGCAATGGCGGTGTTCGATCCCCGCGCGTTTCGTTGGATCCGACATCATAAGAGTTCTTTCCTGTTGCCCAGGAGATTGTGTAGGTCAAGCGTCCTGCAATGTTAGATCCGTAATCTTTGGAGAGATTGAACTCAAATCCGCGAACCGATGCATAGTCGGCATTGTAATAAATGGCGGCATTGGAACCGACAATGACGCGACCGTACAAGTCATAATAGAGCTGGTTCTGAGCGGCGGTCTGAATCCAGTTCTTGATGTCCTTGTAGTAGGTTGCCGCATCAAACAGAAAGTCCTCGCCGAACTGATGACGGACTCCCAATTCATAGGCGATTGTCTTCATCGGTTTAAGGTCAGGATTACCAATCACCGGCGTGCCGCCCGTCTGATATTGATTGACCGCGGTAAAGAAATAATCCTGGCGGCCACGCTGATAGAAGTAGCCGTAATTGAAATGGAACACGTCCTTATCCGTTACACTGTAGGCGATTCCGACACGTGGCGAGACATACCATTCGCCGCCTTTAGAGGGTATTTCGTAGTCCACGTAGTTGTTGCCGCGATTCAGCGAGGTGTCGCGGGCGGCCGGATTGCGAATCAGCTTCCCGCCGATGCGCCAGTAGTCCAAACGCAGACCGGCATTGACAATAATGTCGCGGTACTCCATTTTGTCCTGCAAGTACGCGGCGCCTGCAGAAGGATAGTTCTTGTAAATATCGCTGTAGGTTCCGGCAGGCTCATTGATGGACGTGTAGGCGATATCTCTCGCCTCAGTGTTGTAGTAGTTGTATTCGAGACCGGTCTTGAGCAGATGCCGCAAAGTCACTTGACTGGTTAGGTCGAAGCGCGCCGTGTTGGACTCTGTCTTGAAATGTGACCAAGCCGGTACAAGTTGGCCGGGAACCTCCACAAGGCCATCACCGGAGATCGCAAAACCACTGACGGTTGTATACTTGTTCCCGGGATTGTTGTAGTCCCACATGCCGTCGCCGTCCATGTCTGTGAACGGCTCGCCGAGATCATAGCGGCGGTTGAAGACTCCCTCGGCATCGGGAAGATCCACGAAGGGCTCTGAAGCAACACCGTATTCGTTCGAAGCCTTGTTGCTGCCGGCTTGCGTGCGCTCGGCTTCGAAGCGGCTCAAACGAATCGTATAGAAGGTTTTCTGACTCAGAGTGTGGGTAAAGGCAAAGTTGAACTGCTGGTCATGCACGCGATCCGTGCGGAGCGTGTTGTTGGCGTTGAATTCGTAAGGCTGAAGATCTTCGTCAATCAGGCCGTCGCCGTCATCGTCCGCCCAGTTCAGAGCTTCTTCATCGGTGCGGCCATCGCCATCATCATCGGTATTCATGATATGCGCGAAGTCCTTGGCGTTGCTCGGCAAACCCTGAATCGTTGACATGTTCTGCATCCCTTGCGTCCGCTCCGCTTGCGTGAAATCGTACGGGAAGCGTCGTGACATGGAGAAACTGTAAGGGTTCAGCCAACTCTGAGCTTGATTCCAGCCAAGATTAAACTTGAGGTTGGCTTCCGGTTTGTAGGTCAGCTTAAGGTTGGAACTGGAGTTTGCCTCGTTCTTGCGAATATCAGACTGGAAAACATCTGTTAACTGATGACGGTACCACCGGTCGGTGTTGATGGACGTACCGTTCTCATTGGTATTGCGGCTCCATGTTGTTCCGGATCCGAACAGGGACACATCTCCGGGAATGCGGACGCCAAGATAAGGCAATAGCTTCTCAGTGATTGGCTCGGGACCGGAGAGAGTGGCTTCTGTGTAGTCGTAGTCTTGATAGTGGTCAACTCCGGCGCTCTGATCCAGACCCTCGAAGTCCATCAGATGCTCGACACGCCCGTGATACTGTGGTTCACCCTCTTGAATCACAAGATTTACAATGGCGGACTGTGTTTCGCCATACTCCGCATTAAAACCTGCGGTCAAGACCTGCAACTCAGCGATCGCTCCCAGGGACACATCCAGGCTGCGCCGTGCGAACTGTGGATCCTTAACCTCCAATCCGTCCACAAGGTAGAGGATTTCATCCCGTCGTCCGCCGCGGATGTGGATGTTCGTTCCTGTACCTACGGCTCCGGCAGTCCGTGCCAGAGCGTCCTGATAGGTCGCAATGGGAAGTTGCTGAATTTCTTTGGTCGTAATGGATGTGGTGGTTGCCGTGATCTCGCGTTTGATCACGTCTCGCTCGGCTGTGATTGTGACTTCCTGGCCCTCGATAACCGTCTCAGCAAGTTTGACCCGAAACTCATAGGTTTGATCGGCGTGAACTTCGATGTTCCGAATCACCTGTGTTTCGTAACCGAGGGATGTGACTCTGAGGTCATAGGTCCCGACGCGAACATTCAAGATAAAGAACTCTCCATCCGCCGTCGTGCTGGCGCCCATTGTTGTGCCGACAATCATCACATTGGCGCCGGGAATGGGATCTCCGGTTTTGGCTTCGACGACCCAGCCAGAGATTTTCCCAACGTTTCCAGCCCATGAAGCGGCCGTCCAGAACACGACAGCAAGAATGAGAAGTGGGGCAAATAGCCGTTTCACATGTCACCTCCGGATGCTGTTGTAACGGATTTGGTAAGAATCATGCCTACAGAATGTACTATTGTCATTGTTGTCTCGGGTGAGATACGCACAAACCATTGAAAAAGAAGGACATACGCTATAGACGAATGCCATGCCGATAGTCATGTCCTTTTCCATAAATCTCGCAATGTTAAGATATAATAAAACTGACCTAATGTCAAGTGGAAAGTTACACTTTCTCAAGATCTTGTACATCTTGCGCGTTACACTCGATCTGGACAATCAATCAATCGTGGACCGTAAGTGGAGGAAAAACAAAAGGGCGCCGATGCGCCCATGATTTCTTAGGAACTTATCGCGGCGGCATGTGTCCTCTCTCCTCACATGCCCCTCACTCGCTTAACCTTCCAAGCGGGGCACGTGAAGACTCAAGACACGTGCCGCCGCGAGAAGGTTTTAGTTCACTCACCCCCCTCCCCCCCCGTAAACGGTGGGGAAAGATTGCAGCTTCCCCCCTGCTCGCGGGGGGTTAGGGGGGAGTAAATTCGGTTACTTAATCCGTCTCATCCAGATGTTGCCGGGGAGTGTCCTCTCGCGAGAATATGAGGAGCAGCTTTTTTCTAGTAGCTCAACCCATCTAAACTGAAGGATATAGGCTTCGGAGTTTGATGCGTGCATCTTTAG
>JAGVEU010000150.1 GCA_020057985.1 Calditrichota bacterium
CGAGACTCCGTAGAGCAGTGCCGATACTCCCAACCCCATATAGATCGGTTCCACTCCAAGCCAGTATGCACCGTCCGCCGTCCAGAAGGTTGACAGTCGCCAAACAAGCGCTACCAAGCCAGCACAGACCATGGCAGCAACGACCCATTTCTGCGAGAACCTAAATCGCTTTGACCATGCCGTAAGCGTTGGTAGCAGTAGTGCCGGTGCCACAATGGAACCCACCGTATGCCAGACGTGAACCACAGACTCCGAAGCCAAAGCAATCGCAAATGCGCAGAGGGTTGAGAGCGAAAGCGCTCCGCGCACGTATCTTGTCACGCGCAACGGATCATTCGAGAATATCTTCCAAAGTAGATCTCGTCCCAAGGCAGCGGCGGCAAGAAAGGAATAGCTGTCAATCGTCGAGACTACCGTCGCCAGCAGTGCAATGAAGAATAATCCAAACAGCCCCGCAGGAAGCACTTGTCGAGCCAATTCTGGAAAGGCGAGGGCTTTGTCCGCCAGTTCGGGCAGGAGCGCCCGTGCATAAAGTCCGGTGGCAGTAGTCATGAAATCAAAAAATGCCCAGAAGACTATCGCGGTGAGAATTCCCGGCAACACGATTTTCTCGTTCTTCGCCGCGTACGTTCGTTCGTAAAATAATGGCTCGACCAGAGTCGTCGAGGCAATAATATACCAAACAAACACCGCCTGAAACTCCTGACCTCCAAGCGGTGTGAATAGTGCATCAGGAACTCGTTGCTTAAGAAATGCAAGTCCGCCAAAATTCAATACGAGGACCACGACCATACCGATGAAGCCTGCATACATCAGCACGAATTGCAGCACGTCAGTTCCTGTTACACTGCGCAAGCCGCCGCTATAGATATAGATCGTTGAAGCTACCGTACCAACCAACAGCGCGACCGGATATGACCAACCGAACATCCACGAGATCAGTTTGCCCAGCATGAGCAAATAGGCAGCCGGCATCACATTGAAGAAGACAACCAACGCTCCCACTCGACCGGCAAGCGGGCCGTAGGCTTCTTCGAGTTTATCAGGGATTGAAGTCAGACACGAACGCCGCGCTCTTCGCGAAAGAAATACTGCGAACAGCGCGGCATGAAGATAGTAAGGAAGACCGAACACAAACCAGTTCGACAGCCCGTAAGAATAGGAATACTCGCTGATCCCAAGAATCCCGCCATACCACGCGGACACCAGCGACATCACAAATGCAGGGGCGGAGAGATGCCGTCCCGCCAACAGAAAATCATCTACGGCCTTCGCCCGCCGACTCCGCACAACTCCAATGGCAATCAGCGCCACCGCAAAGACAATCGGAGCAGCCAGATCAAGCGAAGAGAACGATGAACGATGAACGATGAACGATGAACCAGTCATAATAAAGCTGAGAGTTTGCGCTTACATGCCCGAGGCAGGCAGCAGTGAGCCCCCTTCAGCCTTAGCAGTTGCTTCCTTCGAGTATTGAAGATGATTCTTATTTCATCCTTCACCCTTCATCCTTCATCCTTTCCTACAGCTCCACTGCCATCGTCGTATAGACCGCTCTCGGAGCGCCAACCATGTATCTTGGCAGCCCTTCGTCATCAAGATAGCCGAAGGATTCATACTCACGATCGAGCACATTATCAACCCTCACACGGAACTCCACAGCCTTCAGTCTGGCAGGTGAACTTTTGAAGCGATAGCCAATATCAAGACTCAGCAGTTCGTAAGCAGGCGCTGCCGTGTCCTTGTTCTCGGTGTTATCCACGAACTGCTTGCCAACTACACGCCAGGCAACTGCTGCTCCAAACTGTCCGATGGATGTTTCCGCACGCACGTTCGCCGAGTAGGAAGGATCAAACGCAATCCGGTTTCCGTCAAGCGTGGAACCCTGCGGACGATAGAGCACAAAATGATGATCGGTCAGAGCCAAATTGCCGGAGAGCTTGAGCGCTGAAACCGGCGAATACGATCCGGCCAGCTCGATTCCCTCATGCAAGGTTTCGTCCGCATTATCGCTGACATACTGGCCAAGATCATTGATCGTGCCATACGGAACAATCTCATCGCGCAGGGACATCCAATACAAATTCAAACCCAGATTCGCGTTGTTCCACTGCCAGTTTGTGCCCGCTTCAAGATCAAGCAGCTTCTCCGGTTTGGCGGATGGCCCGATGTACCTGTAACCCCCCG
Organism: Calditrichota bacterium; assembly: GCA_020057985.1. Lineage (GTDB taxonomy): Bacteria > Electryoneota > RPQS01 > RPQS01 > RPQS01 > JAGVEU01. The sequence continues at coordinate 2,188 of JAGVEU010000150.1, forward strand.
CCACAGAAGCAAAGTGAGACCCTTCTGCATCGTGAAGCGGCAAGCCGTCATAGTCCTGAGGGTCATAGATGTCCTTGAAAGCAGGCTCGCGCTGTGCCCACGAGAGATTTGTGTAGACGGATGCAGCAGGTGAGTTCGATTTGTTGTCCGGTTGCAGGATCAGGTAGTTAAATCCACACCTCGGCGAGATGGAGGTGAATGCCTTCTCGAACCGCACTCCCCACAACATATCATCCTTCATTTCATAGCGGTGAGTTTGAAATTGCAGGTCAGCCAGTGCGCGAATCTGGTCTGTGACGTTGAAGATGTTGTGAATGTAACCGGAAAAACTCCGCTTGTAAACTTTGTAGTTATAATATCGGTAATCGGAACCAATTCCTGCTGGGAGTGGATTACCCCAGCGCACGAAGCCTTCATGGTGAGCATCATGCAGACGAACCTCACCCCCAACGATTGTAAGGCCAAATCTGTGTTCAACGCTTAAGCGCGGAATCCAGCCCCAATCCTGTTCACCGATATTTCGCCTCTTGAGCACATCGAAGTTTTTTAGACGATAGACGAGGGTTCCGTTTGCCAGTGTGTCTGCGATGAGGCTGCCTGTGGTGTCTTGATCGTAATAACTGCGGGGATAGGCTGTTGTGTCGAGAATTTCAATAGTCTGCCAATGAAAATCAAAGAAGAGCTTGTTCAATTTACTCTGCGGTCGCCACTGGTCATAATAACCGTCTCCCCGAAACAAATAGAGTGTATTCGTGAGGCTGAGACCTTCCGTGAGCCGCCAATCATCATGCAGTTCATAATGCGGTTGAAAGAAATTGTCAATCTCCCCGCCATAAGTCAGCGGATTATAGCGACGATCGTTTTCCATATCGCCGGTGACACTTCCGTTCAGATACTCCTTCCGTACGCCTTCGTAGGCAAGATGGACTTGTTCCGGACCGCCATAGAAGTTGAGGCGTGTCGTGTGTCGCGGAGTGATGCGTGTTCCGCCCAGATAGTAGCTCCATAGTTTCGCCCATGAGCCAAACCGATAGCCGTCCGACTGCATTCGTGTAATTCGCGCGTTGATACCGTAGGAATTCGCGATCCGTCCCGATTGAAAAGACACAGTGGCACGTCGCGTGTTCCATGATCCATAGGAGCCTTCGGCGCGAATCTGCGGCTGGTCTCCAACTCCCGGTGTGCGTGTGACAAGATTGATGGTGCCGCCCAATGCTGCCGGGCCGTACAGAGAAGAGCCAACTCCACGCTGCACTTGGACATCCTGAACGTCCTTAGCGAAGTCCGGTAGGTCTATCCAGAATACTTCGTGGGATTCCGCATCGTTAAGCGGAGTGCCGTTCAACTGCACTGCAATCCGGTTCTGGCTGAATCCTCTCATGCGCAAATAGGAATAACCAATCCCATTGCCGCCATCGGAATAAGCTGTGATGTTCGGCAATTCCGTAAGAAGCAAAGGAAGATCCTGACCATAATCCCGCTCCGCAAGTTCGCTTCGACTCAGATTCGTGAATGTCACTGGGTGATCCGCCGATGCACGAGTCGTTTGCACAACGACTTCCTCTAATTGATACCTTGGCTCTTCGCTCTGGAATTCGGCGGTCGTTTCACCAACTCTCAATGGCTTGAGTTCTGCATTCTGCCTGATGGAACCGAATTCCTCAAGTGCTATCTCAAGTGTGTATGAATGAAAAAGCGGATGTGTGAATGCAAGGACGAAAC
>JAGVEU010000227.1 GCA_020057985.1 Calditrichota bacterium
ACACCACCATCAATGAGTGGCACACCTGTCCCAATGACGGGCGGATCAACGCGTCAAATCCGTGCGTCACCGCCGACACACTCGTGGCCACTCACCGTGGACTGGAGAGAATCAAGAACCTCGTTGGCGAAGCCCGTGGAGTAAAGAGTCTTGACAACCAGATGCACTGGGTCGAGCAGATCTTTCCCACCGGTGTCAAACCGGTCTATGAGCTGAAGACACGGAGCGGCTATCGAGCAAAATTAACGGCTGATCACAAAATCTTCACCGAAAACCGCGGTGACATTCCTGCCTGCGAACTCACCAAAGACGATATCGTGCGCCTGATTCCCGGAGTATTTGGAGACTGCTCCACGGGATCTGCGGATGTGGCTCAGCTCATCGGCTTAATGGTCGGAGACGGTTGCATCACTCAACTGAATGAACTGGACTCCGCCGAACGGCGGCGCGAGGTTGCGTTCCTCACCATGGGCAAGACTGAAGGCGCCGTTGTCGAGTGGGCAACGAACACGATGAACTCCTTGCGCCCGGAATACGGCGAACACAACAAGCCGGGTCGAGTTGCGGAAACCGGTACCACATTGCGGGCACATGTCGGCAGTCCAAGGATTCTTTCGCTCTTCTCCCGTGTGGCAGTCCTTGATAAAGGCAGCGAGCACAAACAGCTCACAGATTATGCCTTTCGGTTGAACCGGGAAGAACAGGCAGCGCTGCTGCGCGGGGTTTTCACTTCCGATGGTACCGTTGCCAATTACGGCGATAAAAGCCAGTACGTTGCGCTTGATTCAACCTCTCTCGAACTCCTGCAACAAGTTCAGATTCTGTTGCTCAACTTCGGCATCAAGTCGAAGCTGTACGAAAACCGGCGGGCGGGCGAACTTACATCCCTGTTACCGGACGGACGAGGCGGAATAAAAGAGTACCCTGTCCGGCAAATGCACAGTCTTCGTATCAGTCGGCACTCGCGCGTGCTGTTTGAAGAGCACATTGGGTTTATGAGCGAGTCCATCAAGCGCGATGCACTTCGTAAATTGAATACCGAGGTTGACACTTACAAAGATCCTCTTGCAGACTTCGTCGAATCGCTAACCTATCTCGGCGAGGAAGAAGTGTTTGATCTAACCGAGCCAGAAACCAACCATTTTGCGGCCAATGGAATCGCCGTGCATAATTGTTCCGAGTACATGTTCCTCGATGACACGGCATGTAATCTGGCCAGTCTGAATCTGATGAAGTTTCTGGACACCCGCGAGCGTAAATTCAATGTCGAGAGCTTTCGCCATGCTGTGCGGTTGTGGACAACAACCCTCGAAATCTCGGTTCTAATGGCGCAATTCCCATCCAAGTCCATCGCCCGCAAGTCCTATGAGTTCCGCACGCTCGGCCTCGGTTACGCCAATCTCGGCACGCTGTGCATGGTCTTGGGAATTCCCTACGACAGCAAACAAGCGCTCGGCTGGTGTGGGGTGCTCTCTGCGATTATGACAGGCGAGGCCTATCGCACTTCTGCCGAAATGGCCAAGCAGTTAGGTGCGTTCCAGGCCTATCAACGCAATCAGGAAGCCATGCTGCGCGTGATTCGCAATCATCGCCGAGCTGTATACAATGGACGACTTGATGATTACGAGGGACTGACCATTCATCCGCATGGTATTCATCCCCAAGACTGCCCCAAGTATTTACTTGATGCCGCTGAGGATGTCTGGGATGATGCGCTGAGCATGGGCGAGAAACATGGCTATCGCAATGCGCAAACCACCGTGATCGCTCCGACCGGAACCATTGGTCTGGTCATGGACTGCGACACCACCGGCATCGAGCCGGATTTCGCCGTGGTCAAGTATAAAAAACTTGCGGGCGGCGGCTATTTCCGGATCATCAACAACTCCATTCCGATTGCGCTTGAAGGGCTTGGCTATCCTGAAGACCAAATCCGGCAAATCTCCTATTATGTTCGTGGCACTGGAACACTCGAAGGTGCGCCGACTATCAATACCGACTCTCTCAAGCAAAAGGGCATTCCCGAATCTGCTCTTAAGCGGATCGAGGAAACCCTCAAGAGCGCTTTCGACATTACCTTTGCTGTCACCCCTTGGATTGTCGGTGAGAAAATCGTCGCTGAGGATCTGAAGATCAGCGAAGAAGATCTGAATAGGTCTGGTGGTGATCTGTTGCGAGCGATGGGATTTTCCCGCGAGCAGATTCGTGCCGCCAATGATCATATCTGTGGACGAATGGCCCTCGAAGGCGCGCCACATCTGAATCCCGCGCATCTGCCGATCTTCGACTGTGCCAATAAATGTGGAGCCTACGGTCAGCGATATATTCAACCCCTCGCTCATTTGCGGATGATGGCCGCCGCGCAGCCCTTTATCACCGGAGCGATTTCCAAGACCATCAATCTGCCTTCGCACGCCACCATTGACCAGATCAAGGAAGTCAATTACAAGGGTTGGAAGATGATGCTTAAAGCCGTTGCGCTCTATCGCGACGGCAGCAAGCTCTCCCAACCCCTCAATACCCTAACCGATGATTTTGGTCTGGCCACGATTGAACTCGAAGACGAGGCGGCAAGCAAAACCCAGTACGATATC
>JAGVEU010000399.1 GCA_020057985.1 Calditrichota bacterium
CGCCGTGCGTTCCTCCAAACTCAATTCAACTTTAGGGGCTTGCTTGCTCATGACCCCCAAGATAATTAATTATTATATCTTTTGCAAGTAGGTACTAGCGCGAGAAGCGTCGCAATGCCCAATATCCACTTCCACTGATCCGGTATCCCATTAAATCCGAATATTCGCCTGACAGAATCTGGCGCGATTAGGACTGTAAGACCGGTCACATCAAGAGCAGCAAGAAGAACTGGACTCTTCAGAACATCCTTGACGAATTCAGCAAACTTCTCATTGCCCATTGTCAAACCTGTCTCACCTCTTTCAATTCAAAATCCAGAGATCGCCTATCAAACACGCCGAGATCACCCCACCCTCTCATTCACCACCATTACATGCGCCAGATGATGCGGGCCGTGCCAGGCATACAGGGCGACGAGCCAATCGAGTGATAGTGCTCCTTCATGTTCCGGATGGCGAAAGGTGCGGGCGAAGTCTTCGGGTTTCAAAGAACACAATAGGGCCACCCAGCGCTTGTGCAAACATTCCAACAGGCAAAACGACGTTTCAATCGGCATTCGCGAATCCATTAGTTCGGCCCACTTTGCTTCTAAATACGGCTTGATGGTTGGATTGTCTTCTGTCAATGTGAGCTTCATGCGTGTGTAAGCATTCAGATGGCTGTCGGGAAGATGATGAACCACCTGCCGCACTGTCCAGCCGCCCTCGCGATAGGGAGTGTCAAGCTGCTGGTCAGAGAGTCCCTTGACAGCCGCGCGCAATTGAGCGGGAGTGTCGGCGATGATGTCAATAAGCCGTTCGCGCTCTTCGGCGGTGATAGAGCCTTTCCATTCGAAATGGCCAATGGGATAACGGGGATCAGGCATAAGAAAATTCCAAACTTCAAATTACAAACTACAAGAGCCAGAATCGAACAACTTCTTAGCCTGACGTTTGTTCTTTGTAGTTTTCTTCATGAGCCATGCAATCACTGATAGCGAATGAGGCAGACGTGCTCGCCATCCTGCCATTGATTGAAATTGTCTTTCGAGGTGGCTGCATAGACAGATTTGCTGCATCCTGTTCGGATGCGGTCATGCAGTTCAATAATCATCACGTCGGTGACGCCGAGCCAGCTTTCGTAACCGGTGGAAAAGACTTCGAGTTCAGCGCCTTCGATGTCCATCTTTAGAATGTCAATTCTTCCCGTCGGTGAGCGCGTCAACAGTTCTTCGATCGTTATCGCAGGCATCGTTTCGGAATCCTGTTCCTCGGATTCGGCCACCTGAATTCCCCACAACGCGATTCCATAGTTGATGATCTTCAGGCGCCCCGGCTTGTTCCAGATTCCGGCCTGAATCGCTGTAATATTGGGATAGGCATCCACATTCCGTTTGAGGATTTCAAAGTTGGAAATCTCCGGTTCCACAGAAATGATTTTTGCCTCCGGATAGCGGTGCGCGAAATGGATCGCGCTGTACCCGACATTGGCGCCACAATCAAGGATAAACCGGGCGGAAGCGGGCAACGGAAACTCGAAAACCCTGTTCACAAAGAACTGCTCGAAAACTTCCACATCCGAGGTGTGTGTTCGGAGGAACACCGGATAGCGATACCCCGGCACTTCAATCTGTACGAGCCGTTCGTTCCGGTCGAACTTCTCAAGGAGAAGCAAGCGAGCATACGCTTTGAGTCCCTTCTGAATGCCCAGCGCTCTTCGATAACGGCGTAGTCTTCGGAGATGAACGTTCAGTCGCTGGCGAAGGGACATCCGGCGAACATCTACCACCTTAGATTTTTTTCCCCAACCACGTCAGGCTCTCATCATACCGCCACTGCGTGTTGAAATGGCCGCCGTCGAATTCGCGGTACTCAAGATCGAGTCCGGCTTTTCGCAACCGCTTAAGCAGAATGCGCGCTCCCCACTGCAGGTTGAACTCATCGCTTTGGCCGCACTCGATATAGATCCCGCGCAGCTTTTTCAGATTAGCAATCACCTCATCTCGCTCGGCCATACGCACCGGATCGTGTGCCAGCCAGCGTGCCCAGACATCCTGTCGAAGCTCGCCGGTTTCCAAATCGAAGGGATAATCGAACCCAAGTGGCGATGCGGGATTGGGTGAATAACACGCGGCCATGGCGGTTTTGTCAATGGCTGCAAACCAGTTCTTGCTCTTGGGGCGCGGATCAGTAATTGACTTCAGAAAATTCTCCGGCCCGCCATGCTTTTGAATCTCCAGCAGCGCTTCAGGAAATGCCGCCATGTAACCATATTCAAAATAGCAGTCAGCCGAATGCACGATCATGAACCCGAACAGATCGGGGTGCCTTGCTGCCAGCACAAACGCGCCGTATCCGCCGGATGATTTTCCTGCAATTGCTGTCTTTTCAGGAATTAGCCCTGCCGAAAATTTCTCTTGTGCCCACGGAATCAGTTCGCCAGTCAGATGATCTTCGTAATCCCCCACGGCTGAACTGTTGAGGTATTGGCAACCCCCCAGCCGCGTGAAGGGATCGGGGAATATGGCGACAATTGGTGGGAGCTTGTTCGCGGAAATTAATCGCTCGATTCGCTCCGGCATGGTCTCGCCCCACGGAGACCAGTTCAAGTGCGTGCGACTCGATCCTACGAATCCCGCAAGAATAACTACGAGTGGATATTCGCGCCGGTTATCATATCCCTCCGGCAAATAGACCGGAATCTCGCGCACCGCCGGATCGCCCAGAGGATTTCCCTCAAGGCAGCGGCTGTGATAGGATTCGATGAGGAGTTGACCGCGCAAGGTCATTTCAGCAACAACACCTTCCTTGTCACCGCACCAGTCGCCTGCTCGAGCCGCACGAAATACACACCACTTGCAAGGCATGAAGCATTCCACGATCGCACGTGCTCGCCGGCGGTGAGAGTTCCAGTTGCCAAGACCTGTGCAAGTCTTCCGGTCACGTCAAACACTTTCAGTTCCATCGCCGTTGACTTTTCAAGCGTGAACTGAATGCGAAACTCCTGATTGCCGGGATTGGGCCAAACCGACAATGCAGAGACA
>JAGVEU010000438.1 GCA_020057985.1 Calditrichota bacterium
AACCTACATGGCAATCAACCCACCTGCTCGAACGGTGGACTCAACTTTGGATCGTTCAGTGCAAGGAATCGCGATTGACTCGCTGATTAGTTCGGGCTGCGTCATCTCAGGTGGCCGCGTTGAACGCTGTGTGCTCTCGCCGGAAGTTCGAATTCACACGGGGGCGCAGGTGTCGGACTCGATTCTTATGGCTAAAGTGGATATTGGTCGCCGCTGTGTCATTCGCAACTCGATTGTTTGTCCCGGAGTTCGATTACCGGAAGGAACAAAAGTTGGAGTTGATGCGGAGGCCGATCGGGCTCGATTTACGGTTTCGACTCAGGGTGTTAGCGTAATCCCAGACGGAATTGTCTGGTAGGATCAAGCGGAGAAGCACTGAAGAAAATGGCGTCGCGCAGATCTGATCAATTGCCTGTTTTATTTCTTTGGCATCATCATCAGCCGTTTTATCAGGTTCCGGACATGGAGCGGCCAGTGCTACCGTGGGTAAGACTTCATGCGGTGCGAGGTTATTTGGATATGCTGACGGCGGCACGAGTCAGTGGTGCGCGAATGACGTTCAATTTCACGCCCTCGCTGATCAAGCAATTGCACTTTGCAGAACAGACCAATCCGCCGGACGAGTTCGCAGCGGTCTCGTTGATTCCGTCTCGTGATTTGACGGAAGAACAGAAGAGATTCATTCTAACGCACTTCTTCTCGATCAACTGGGCTGTGCATGTCAAGCAGAATTCGCGCTATAACTCGCTCTTAACAAAGCGAGGAGACCGTGTGACGGAGAGCACACTGAAGACGGCACTAACTGAGTTTGCCTTGCAGGATTACACGGATCTGGTTGCGCTCTTTAACCTGTCATGGATCGGGTTTACCAAGCGCAAAGACACTGAAGTGCGCGCTCTAATTCAGAAGGGTAGAGCCTATACTCAGAGCGACATTGAGCAGATATTGGCGATCCATCAGGCTGCGCTGTCTGAAGTTATTCCGGGATACAAGCAGCTTCAAAAGAGCGGGCAAATCGAGATCTCGACGTCACCCTACTCGCACCCCATCTTGCCGCTGCTCTGCGACACGAAAGCTGCTGCTCCGGATATCCCACGACAACTTTTGCCAAGCGTTCCATATCAACATCCAGAGGACGCCGAGCGACACTTGAGAGTCGCGGCCAAGGTCTATCGTGAGGCTTGGGATGAACCACCGCGCGGACTTTGGCCATCGGAGGGTTCGGTGAGCAACGATGCGCTGGAACTTGCTGCTCAAACCGGATACAAATGGTTGGCATCCGACGAGGCCATTCTGGCACGAAGTGAGGGCGGCAAATCCCAATTGAAGCAATTTACATCGTATGACTGGAGCCGGGGCCAAGGCTCGATCAGGTGCTATTTTCGGGATCATGCCTTGTCAGATGCGATTGGATTCCGCTACTCGACGATGTCAGCAACCGATGCGACAACGGAATTCATCGGGCATCTTGAGACGATCGAGCGCAACACACGTGGAAAAGCGGGGCGGTGTGTGGTCATTGCACTGGACGGCGAGAATCCGTGGGAAAGCTATGTGGACGGGGGAGAGGGACTTCTTTCGGAACTCTTATCGCGGATTGATTCGCATCAGCGCTTGGAAACCATGACTTTTTCCGAACACATGGAATTCGGCACACGCGAACGAATCAAGAGTATTCATGCCGGCTCATGGATTGACTCAAACTTCAAAATATGGATTGGTGATCCCGAGAAGAATCAGGCTTGGACGGAGCTTGGTCGCGCAAGGCAAGTTGTTGAGGGTCTGATTGCGGGAGATGCACGCATCGAAGCGGCTTGGAACTGGTTGCTGGAAGCGCAGAGTTCGGATTGGTTCTGGTGGTACGGCGAGCCGTTTCACTCGGCCTACGACGGCCACTTCGACGAACTGTTCCGGGCATTTCTCAAAGCTGTTTATGCCGCTGTTGGCAGACAACATCCGGTGAGCTTGAACCGTCCGATTGCGGGAGTTCATCATGTCGAGCGGCGACTGCAACCGGCCTTTTCGATCAATCCGGTCATTGACGGCAAAGAGACTTCGTTCTTTGAATGGAAAGGCGCTTGCCGGATAGATCCACGGCAGTACGGAGTGATGATGGGACGCTCGGAGGAACTCGTCAATGCACTTTACTACGGGTTCAATGCGAGCGAGCTGTTTTTTCGTCTGGATCTGAACAAGGTTCATCATCACTTGACTCCTCATGCTCTCGAGCTGCATTTCCAAAGCGAGCGTGAGTTGTCTTTCAGTGTTCCGCTTGACTCAATAAAATCCAGTAACGATGAAGGTGGATTGAGATGGGCGGTCGGTGAAGTGGTTGAGCTTGCGGTTAGCCTTGGCGTACTTACTGCGGCGGCAGGTGAAGAATGTCAATTCTATGTGGAGATCCATGATGCCGACTCAGTTCTGGAGCGATTGCCACCCACCGGAGAGTATCGTTTTCGCTTGCCCACGACAGAAGAGCTTGCGGCGAATTGGATAGTGTGAAGAAAATTTAAAATCCAAAATCCGAAAACTAAGGCGCTACAGAATATGCCAGAGTTAAGACATGACCCCATTCAACAGCGCTGGGTGATTATTGCCAGCGAACGAGCGACGAGACCGATGGAGTATGTGGTTGACGTGACACATCAGCCGCAGGAGTTTTGTCCGTTTTGTCCTTGCAATGAGCAGAAGACTCCGCCCGAGATTCTATCGCTGCGAGATGGTTATGGCGCGCCGAATTCTCCCGGCTGGTCAGTGCGAGTGGTGGCGAATAAATATCCTGCTTTGCGAGTCGAAGGGGAACTTGACCGCGCCGGAGAGGGGCTGTACGACCGCATCAACGGCATCGGAGCGCATGAGATCGTGATTGAGTCGCCGGATCATCAGATGCACATGGCGGATCAACCGGTTTCCCATATTGCAAAGGTGCTGCGAGCATATCGGGAGCGAGTGCTGGATCTGATGCGCGACGTCCGGTTTCTGTATGTGGTTGTCTTTCGAAACTATGGTGAAAGCGCAGGCGCATCGCTGGCGCATCCGCATTCTCAGATTATGACCATGCCGATTTTGCCGCGCACGATTGAAATTGAGTTGCGTTCGGCTCGCGATCATTATCAGCGGCGCGAGCGGTGCTTGTTCTGCGATATCATTCGACAGGAGATGAACGCCGGATCGCGGATGGTGATCGAGAACAAGGACTATGTGGTTTTTGCGCCGTATGCAAGCCGTTCGCCGTTTGAATTGTTTCTGGCTCCACGCAAGCATCAACACACCTTCACCACCTCAACGGATCAGGAGTTTGACTCACTGGCGAAGACTCTGAGTGAGACATTGAAGAGATTGCGAGCGGCGCTCAACGATCCGCCGTACAATTTTGTGCTGCACATGGCTCCGAACATGGCTTCGAAATCCATTTGGTTTCAGGAGTTCTCGACCATTGCGGAGGGCTATCATTGGCACCTTGAGATTATTCCAAGGCTGACCAAACCGGCGGGTTTTGAGTGGGGGACGGGCTTTCACATTAACCCGACGCCACCAGAGGAGGCAGCAGGCTACTTGAGGCAGGTGAAGCTGGAGGCCTGACCGTGCGTTCAATGCTCCGGACAATCTACATATTAGAAACGCGGAAGTCAAGAGAAAGTTTAACTTTCTAAATTCATAATTAATAATTAGTAATGATCTAATGCCCTGAAATTGCTTGACTTATATTATGTTCAGTAAACGTCAGAAGTTAGTAAAATCTGGAGAGGCTTGCAGAGAGGCATGCCTCTCTTTTCTCGGGCGAGGGAGGACATCTGATGCAAGGATGCAGCCGACGCAATCTCGTTTCGATTTTCAGTTTTCGATTTTCATTTTTCCGTCTTTGTAGAGCCGCATGGATATGCGCTCTTCATTCGTAATTCCTAATATTTAATTCGTAATTCTATCATGCCACCAGAAACACCTCGCTCCGGCGGCGATCTCTTCATCGTTGATAACAGCGACACTGACTGGAAGGTGAAGCAGTACCTTCAGGATTGGACTGAACTCGCTCACACCTTCGATATCGCAACCGGCTATTTCGAGATCGGTGCTTTGCTCGCACTCGACCAGCATTGGCAAAAGCTCGACAAGATCCGTATCCTGATGGGCGATGAGGTCGGGCGCTCTACTTATGATGCACTCATCGAGGGAACAAAAAAGACTCTGGATGACAGCATTGAGCGCGAGAAACAGCACAACGATTTCCTGACGGGGGTTCCCGCTATCGTTGACGCGCTGCAATCCGGCAAAGTGGAGTGCCGAGTCTACACTAAAGACAAGTTTCACGCGAAGGCGTACATTACGCATGCGCGCCAAGCGGTGGTTGGTTCTTCAGCGTTGGTTGGATCAAGCAACTTCACGTTGCCCGGGCTGACCAAGAATGTGGAACTCAATCTTCAGATTCGCCGCGAGGTGGACGTTTTGCAGAAATGGTACGAGTGCCACTGGGACAAGGCGGAGGACATCACGCCGGATGTGCTGAAGCTGATTGAACGACATACCTTCCAATATCTGCCGTTTGAGATCTATGCTAAGGCGCTTCAAGAGTATGTTCGCGGACAGGAGATCACGGCCGGGGCTTGGGAGAAGACTAAGTCCAAGGTCTATCCGATTCTCGACGTTTACCAGCGGGAAGGCTATCAGGCTCTGATGAAGATTGCCAATCGCTTTCGCGGCGCTCTTCTCTGCGACGGCGTTGGACTGGGCAAGACGTTCATTGGGCTGATGTTGATTGAACGCCTCACCGTCTTTGACCGCAAACGCGTGGCGCTGTTCGTGCCCAAGGCGGCGCGACACTCCGTCTGGGAATTCGCTCTCAAGCGGTACCTACCCGGTAGCCATCGTGCCTATGGCAATCTCGCCGTCTTCAATCATTCCGATCTCCTGCGAAAGGGGAAGGAGGAGGATCTTGAGCGTGTTAAGGAAATGGCCGATGTAATCGTCATTGACGAAGCCCACCACTTCCGCAATCCGGGGTGGAAGGAGAAGTCGCGTTACTGGAAGATGTTTGAGATTTGCGAAGGTAAGACTGTTTTCATGCTGACAGCGACGCCCATCAATAACCGCCTCCTTGACTTGCAGCACATGATCGAGCTTTTTACACAACGTCAGCACGATTACTTCAGGTCAGCGCCCCTCGGAATTCACTATCTGCCTGTGCATTTTCAGAAGATGGAAAAGGCCTTGGAACGGATTCTTCAAGGCACGGAGCCTCAGTCGGGTGAATTGCCGCTGGAAGTAAATCTTGCTGAGGCGGAGCGAGTGCTGTTCAATGATGCGCTGTTCCGGGCAGTTGTCGTTCAGCGAAGCCGTAGCTATGTCAAGGAGAGCCAACGGAAGCATTACGGCAAGGAGGCCATCTTTCCCGTCCGACAGAATCCGCAGGTTGTGAATTACTCGATCAGGAAGACCTACGGCAAGTTGCTGGACATGGTAGAGGAGGCTTTTCTCAAGCAGAAGTCACTTTTCTCGCTCGCCATCTACTATCCTCTCGCCTACTATTATGGCGACAAGCAGCAAGTAGATCCGAAAGTCGAGAACCGCCAGAAGCAGGTTGTGGCCTTGATTCGCACACAGTTCCTCAAGCGATTTGAGAGTTCGGTTCATGCCTTCAAACTGTCCTGCTGGGCGCTTCTCATCAAGCTGCTTACTTGGACCCAGAAACACAGCGTCGAAAAGCAGCAGGCGAACCGACTTGGTCGTTGGCGCGAGCAATATAAAGACATCGTGATCTGGATCCAGCAATACCAGACCGAGTTGTTCGGCGAGGAACGCGAAGACGATGACATTATAACCGAGGAAATGCTCGAGACCGTGGAGCAGTTGTCACCGGAGGAATATCGCATTGACGAAATCCTTGCGGACACACTGTTGGACATGGATCAGTTAGCCGAGTTTTTGCGCGAACTGGAAAACTTTAGGCCTGCGCACGACGACAAACTCCAAGCTCTGATCAAGCTCCTCAACAAGGATGCAGTATTGAGTAAGCACAAGGCGCTGATTTTCACTGAGTTCGCTGCAACAGCCCGTTACCTTAAGTCTCAACTCAGAGATTCAGACATTACACAACTCGATCAACTTGATGGTAGTACGGGTGACCGCGAACCGTATATTCGTCGCTTTGCGCCATACTATAATGACTGGACAAGCGCGAAACTTGAGGAAAAGGGTGAGCAGGAGACTCGTGTTCTGATTTCTACGGATGTGCTGTCCGAGGGATTGAACTTGCAGGATGCCACGCGACTGATTAACTACGATCTGCACTGGAATCCGGTTCGGCTCATGCAGCGCATCGGTCGTGTGGATCGTCGCTTGAATCCGGAAATCGAAAAGCTCATTCTCAAGGATCATCCGGAAGAGAAAGGAG
>JAGVEU010000191.1 GCA_020057985.1 Calditrichota bacterium
GCTGGCTATGCCCTGATACCCCAAGCGGCATAGACAGGTTCCCAAGAGAACACGGCGACTACTAAATCCGAAAAATAGCCTTTTTCAGAACCGACTATATAGATGAGACCGTCCGCAACGGCACAACCTACAGCTACACTCTTGTTGCTGTGGACATTGTCGGACATGAAGAAGAACTCGGCACCCAGAGTGCAACACCAACAGCGTCCATTGCTCAGGTCACGGAGTATGCTCTGTACCAAAACTACCCGAATCCCTTCAATCCCTCGACCGAAATCGTGTACGACATGAAGGAAGCGGGCTTCGCAAGTCTCAAAGTCTACAACGTGCTCGGGCGCCAAGTGGCAACCTTGGTGAAAGGTGCAGTAGAGAGTGGCCGTCACACCATCACATTCAATGCAACCGGTCTACCCTCAGGTTTGTATATCTACAAACTTGAAACCGCCGGATTCACAGCTCAACACAAGATGCTGCTTCTCAAGTAAAGTATCGCTGTGTAACACCTTGACACGCGAGGCAGTCATCATGACTGCCTCGCGTCGTTTCAGACTCCATCCGTTCTCATTTCTTGCAGCATTCCGACAGCTGTTCTGAGATTGTCAAGCCTCTCCTTTCCAACCTCCTGTCCACCCCAAGACTCTCACTGCTTGTTTATTGGCCAGATAAAATAGTCTCGAATATAGAAAGTTTGAGAAATTATATCTCAAAGCCTCTTGACTTAGCCATAGAAATGATTATATTAATACCATCAAGTCAACAAAGGTAGTGCTCTATAAATAATATATTTACGAAGCACGCCGTCTCGTGGTCTTGCAGTCGTTGAATTCATGACTGTCATGTCCGGAGAATGAAAACTTTGTGAAATTTTTCCTGTTCTGGACTTGCGCCTCCAGAATTTTATATAGATCTGATGTGTTTGTGATGTCTAACGCTTTGATGAACCAATGAAAGGACCCAATTATGCGAACGATTCTAATCGCTCTGACCTTGTGCTGCTTCGCCGCCCAAGTCAACGCACATTCCAATTACACTGGCCGCTCCGGCGCTCCCGGACGTAACACCTGCGCCAGTAGCTGCCACGGAAATCCCGGCGGCACCGTTTCAATCTCCAACTTTCCCGCCACCTACACTCCGGGACAAAACTACCTCCTCACGATTTCCCGTGCCTCGGGAAACACCATCCAGAACTTCAATACGTCCTGTCGTGTAGGTACTGGGACAACTAACGCAGGAGTGATCGCTGCCGGAACCGGCACAGCAACCTATAATGTCACCGGCGAGACCAACGGCGTTCACCTCGCGACGAATGGCCAAACCTCGGCCACCTTCAATTGGACAGCGCCGATTGCTGGCACTGGAACCGTCAGACTCTACACCGGAGCATATCAAGGAAACAACTTTGACACCGGCTTGAATACGACCATCGTTCTCATCTCCGATGAAGCTCCTGCTCTGCCTAGTCTTGCCACAAATCCATCACCCGCCGATCTTGCCAGTGGGATCTTGCTGAATACCTCATTATCATGGACTGCAGGAAGCGGCGCGACGTCCCACGATGTCTACTTCGGCGTATCCAATCCACCTGCATCCATCGGAAATCAAGCGGGTACGGTTTATGATCCAGCCGGAGACCTGCTCGCAGGAACTGCCTATTACTGGCGGATAGACGAGCGTAACGGCGACGGAGCAACGACAGGCACGTTATGGCAATTCACAACGCTGGCGCCTCCGCCTGATCCACAGCATCTGGTCATCAAACCCGTGCTGCCCTTTGTGCAATTGTATTGGGATGCCAGTTCCGGAGCGGCAAGCTACAATGTCTATCGTGATGCTACCCTCAACGTAGCCCCAATCCCCGGCAACCTGATCGCCAATGTCACAACAACAACCTACACGGACACGTCAGTCACTCTCCCCGCATCCATGAGGTTCTACATTGTAACGGCGTCAACACCTTAGAACTCTTTCTTATCGGCAACTCAAGTTCGAGCCGCCTATTCGGGCGGCTCGATTCAATTCTCCCCCTACTTCAGTAGGGGGACAAAGGGGGTCTGAGTCAAATGGCCATGTGTTCATTCGTGCTCGCGTCACAGAAACAAGTGTGGGGTAGGTGACCCGTTTGCATTTCTCCCTCAATCTCACTAACTTTCATGTGCAGAAACTCTGTGTATTACAGAGCCATAGCCTGCAGCAAATCCGGTATCTTTTTCATCCTTCATATTTCATCCTTTCCTCCTATGTCCAATATCTTCCCCCCAATGATTCCCGGCGCCGTTTCGCATGGCAAACCGCTTGACGTCTTCGCTCCGTTTGACGGCAAGCCCATTGCCACCTGCGAGACTGCCGATAGCCAATCGGCCCAACAAGCGCTTGCCACTGCCCATGCACTTTCTGTGACGCGCAGCAAATGGATTCCGCTTGCCGAACGGCTTGCCATTCTCGAACGAGCCATGGACATCATGAAAAGCCGCGCCGAGTATCTTGCCGTGGAGGCCGCGCGCGAAGGGGGGAAACCGCTCCTGGATTCCCGCGTCGAGGTCAACCGCGCTATGGACAGCATTCGCATCTGCATCGAGACCATGCGCACCACCGCGGGCCGCGAGATTCCCATGAACCTCAATGCCGCATCCAAAGGCAGATTGGCGGTAACCCGACATGAGCCAATTGGGGTAGTGGTTGCCGTCAGTGCGTTCAATCATCCCATCAATCTCATTGCGCACCAAGTTGGCCCTGCGATTGCTGCTGGCTGTCCGTGCATCATCAAACCCGCTGAAGACACACCGCTTTCCTGTCTACGCTTCGTTCAGATTCTCCGCGAAGCGGGTTTGCCGGAGGAATGGTGTCAGCCTGTTATCGCCGAGAATCTCGATGTTGCTCAGCAGCTTGTCACCGACCCGCGCGTGGCCTTTTTCTCATTTATTGGCAGCGCAAATGTGGGATGGATGCTCCGCTCCAAACTTGCGCCGGGGACTCGCTGTGCTTTAGAACACGGAGGAGTCGCTCCCGTGATTGTAGCAGCCGATGCCGATCTGAATGAGGCTCTGCCGCTCATCGCAAAGGGCGGCTTCTATCATGCCGGTCAAGTCTGTGTCTCCGTCCAGCGCGTGTTTGCTCATCAGGAAATAGCCGAAGAAGTGGCCGAGCGGATTGCCGAGCTTGCCCAGAAAATGAAAGTCGGTGATCCAGTTTTGCCCGATACCGAAGTCGGCCCACTGATTCGCAAACCGGAAGTCGTGCGTGTGCATGAGTGGGTGGCTGAAGCCATGCATCGCGGCGCCCATCGCTTATGTGGTGGAGAAAAATTGTCGGACTCCTGCTATGCCTGCACAGTGCTCTACAATCCGCCGCCGGATAGTCGGGTCAGCAAGCAGGAGATCTTCGGCCCCGTCGTTTGTGTCTATTCCTACAAGGATCTTGATGAGGCCATCGCCCGCGCCAACTCCCTCGACTTCGCCTTTCAAGCCGCCGTCTTCACTCAAGACATCAGCACAGCCATGCGTTGCTATTCCCGCCTCGATGCCTCCGCCGTCATGGTCAACGATCACACCGCCTTCCGGGTAGACTGGATGCCTTTCGCCGGACTGAAGCACTCCGGCCACGGCATCAGCGGCATCCCCGCCACAATCCGTGACCTGCAGATCGAAAAAATGCTGGTCATCCGCTCACCGCATCTGGCTTCATGACGGAATTTATGTGGCGTACTCTCCCCCCATTCACAGCGGGAAAGATAGCAGCTTCCCCCCTGCTCGCGGAATCTCCTCTTTCCCCCCTGCTCGCGGGGGGGTAGGGGGGGTGAGCGCCGAAAAATCATTGCAGCCAGTCTCATGTTTCTCTAACACGCACATGCAAGCTCTTTCCGACATCCTTGAACTTTCAAACGCGACAACGCGCCGCGAACTGCTTGCTGCTTGGGCGCTTACTATCGTTGAGCGCGCTCCAGCGATGAGGCATGGTGCGGTGCGGTTATTAACTCCCGTTGAACATAAGTCCATTGTGAATCTAATCGTTGCGGAATTCCTGAGAACGGACTCGAATGATCAAATGCCCATGATTGATGATCTTACAAAGGGTTTCGATCAGGATCAGGCTGAAGCGAACCTCCGCCATGCACTCTGGCATCGCGCCGCAGAACTGATTGCGCAAGAATGCGAAAACAAAGATCCCGAGTTCAAACACGCCCGCCGCCGAGTCCGGAGTTTTTTAAATGACGAGGCATCTCTTCGTGGACTCATTCATTTCTCGGCCTTCAATGTTCATTATCTTTCAACCGAGCACTCCGCAGCCCGCCGTGACCAACCGATTCTGCCACGTGACGAATTGCTGCGGAGGTTCATGGTTCCAGAAGACGCGCTAAAGTATGGTGACGGGCTTGCCCAATTTATCCTCTTGATGCTTGAAGAATTACAGACAGTGGGACCCTATCGTCCGTGGATTTCCGTGGACGATTTGGCTTATCTACTGGCTCAGGCGGAGGAGCGCAAGAACAGCCGCGAATGGATGGCAGAACCCGTACCTCCCACCATAGATGGGACAGCGCCGGAGGTTCGGGCACTCTTCGAAAAAGCGCAACGGACGGTGTTGCACTGGTTTGACACTCAATACGCACCCTCCAAAGCCTACACTCCGGAGATTCAATCGGGCTTGCGCTCTGCCTTCTGCGATCATCTACGGTTACTCCTCTCCGACCCGGATAATCATCCCGGCCTCACTGCCCTGATTCAATTTCACTTCCCGAACTTATCCGCCGCCGAATATCGCAACTCCAGCATTCGCAAGGATTTCGAATACATGATCAAGCGCTTTCGGGAGGAGCTGCGCGGACTGGCAAGGGATTATTTGGGCGGGTGATTCTGCAAAATGAGGGTTGGTCTCC
>JAGVEU010000480.1 GCA_020057985.1 Calditrichota bacterium
CTTAATTATTAATTTCTACAAAAGCGGGCACAATCGGAATTGTGCCGCGGCAGGTATTGCTACTTCTATTTCAGCAGAGCTATCTTGATCGGCTTGGTTTGGCCGCCATTCCATTGGATCTGAGCGAAGAAGATTCCGGAGGCAACGGATGGACTCCAGTGAATTTCTCCGGCGGATTGCATAAGTAAGCGGCTCTCCACCATGCGCCCAAGGACGTCAAAGATGCGCAACTCGCCGCCGAGCGGAGATGGAATTGTATAGCGAATGGATGTGGTTGAGTTGAATGGATTGGGGTATACCGGGCCAAGCGAGAAGCTCTCCGAAAGCAGTGTCTGAGACGGATCACTCACGCCACCCGCCGGAATTCCCGCCCACCTCAAGAGTTCATCGAGTAAAGCTCCTCGATCGGTGTCATCACTTCCCATGCCGGAGACGGCTTCGATTCCAAATCCAAAGAGCAAACCATTTTCATTGGCAAAGGAGACCACTGCGCTCGCGCCGATTACTGTGCGGCCATAGTATGCAATAGAATGACTTGACCCGAGCGGTGTGAAAGAACTCTGTTCGCGCTGATTCGCCGCGCCATCTGTTCCAGTCAGCAAGAACCACTCTCCATCGGTCAGAGGATTTCCGGTTGCAGTGACGGCACTGCTGCGCAAACTGTCAGACTCGATTGCAACTTGCAGAATGTCCTGCGCAAACGGACTGCCATCAAGATTGTCCACAATGTTCTGCCCGGAGAGCACGATCTTATTCCCTGCGGCAAGGTAGTTTTGTATAGTTGACTGATCTTGAGCGGTCAGAATAGCGCCGCGTGCATTTCCGGAGAGCCAGATTGCCATTCCACTTGTAGGAAGTCTGTCCACGGCAAGACTCTGTCCGGCGCTGAGTTCCAGTTGATCATAGATTCTGTCATTGGTGCGAAGCGAAGCGGTTACAAAATCCTCATACTGAGTCACCGGATCATCTTTCACGATGAGCACGCGCGGAAGCCCCACTGTGAATTCAAGGGACTGATGAAAGGTTGCCGAGCCGCCATTCGCTGAAACACTCACTTCGATGATTGCCCAATGATCCGGCGCGGCTGCATTGATGTGGAGCAAGACCGGAGTCATTTGATAAGAAGATCCCGCCGGAAGCGATGCGACTGTCTGAGTTCCATTGTCAATCGTTATGTTTGGATCCGCTGTGGTCACTGTGATCTGAACATTGGTTGCCGGAGGAGGATAGAGCGGCGCATCATTTGTTAGGCGAAAAATTAGTTCGACAATCTCGCCTTGCTCAATAAAGCGATTGCCATTCCCCTGACTTCCGCCTTGCCCGTTTGCGTAGGAGTTGAGATCATTGATCGCAAAATGCGGATCATCGCCCGGGCCAATGCCATGAATGCCAAACGATTCATAGATCACACCGTTATGAGGAGTGCCATTGGAGAGATCGCCGTCATCGTCGTCTGTCTCCAGAACCGCTACCAGATAATCGAGAAAGGTTTCAGCGAGTTCGTAGCGGGCGAAATGCGCAACATGATCCGTGATTTGTGCGCCAAGCTGCGCGCGCATTCTCCAGAGTGCGCCTGAAACGAACCGGCTATCGGCATGAACTTCACCCTGCCAGTTATCAGGAAATACGAGGTTATTTTCCAAGTTCCTGAACACGCTGTTAGGACTGCCGGGCAGCAGATGCTCGCCCATCAACGGATCGCCGTTGATGGTGCAGGCGAAATAATCCGACCAGGCCTCATTCATTGCGCCGGGTTGACCCGTGTATGGCAGTGTGCCATTGGGATAGATTCCGTCCGTCACTCCGTGCGTGTATTCGTGATAGATCACATCGCTCGACATGGCAAAATTGCTGTATTGGCCGCCGGAGCCAAAGTACATTCCGTGTCCGTTCCAATAGGCATTGTCATAACCCACCCCCACATTTGCTACCGCCGGCATGGGATAGTCCAGCGCATCATAGGGTGGATCCAAGACCTTGTACCATTGGTGAATGAGCATCGTATGATGAAAAAGATTCAACTCCGGATCTGAAGCGTCTGCGGTTGTCCATTCCCAGACCAAGGGAGCAAACGGGGCATTCAGGGTTAACGTGAGTTCTCCATTCGGTGCATCCTCGTTGCTGACTTCCACATAAGGGCCGCGCAACTGCGTCATCAACGATGCTGTCGTGCCTGCCTCGTGCGAGAACTGGCCGTTGAGGTTAGTTGTATCCTCGCTTCCATTGACCATGACCATCTCAAAGGGGTGCACTCCAATCTGCACTTCACTGTCTATGTAGGGTTGCCAGTAGGGTCCTTGGATCGTGCCGGAAAGCACTTCCGTCTGGATCCCCGGCCAATCGAGCAGGACTTCGCCAGTCGTGGCATGAACGATTCCTTCCCATCGCTCGTTCGGCTCAGAGCCTTCTAATCGTATCCAATAGACGGGAATCAACTGGTGCGAATCATGATTGGGAAACCATGCTGCAAAGGATCGCTCGGAGTCAACTTGCCAGTGTGCAGGTTTGATCTGTCCTTCCATACTGAGGGCAGCCGTCTGGAGACTATTCAGATGAGCTTGCGTGACTGCCCATCCGCTGTGCACGCGCAATCCCCACCTCATGACTTGCCCATATTGATTCAAAGCAACATCCGCACGTCCGGAAAGCACTGGTTTTCCGTCGCGCAATTCCCGATAGTAATGCAGAGTTGAGCCATTAGAGCGCGTTACCTTGGCGGCTTCCAAACTAACGGTCAACCCGAGCGCGCCTGCCACTGTCTCAATCGTGTTTCTGGCAGGGTCACTCGTATTTATCTCGCACGGCGGCCCATAGGCGATTACCGGCATGTCCAGCGCAGGACTCCACAAGTAGGTCCAGTCGCGAAATGGAGTCTGCGATAGGCCAGTAGGTGAAGGTCTATACTCAAGCCCTTCAAC
>JAGVEU010000131.1 GCA_020057985.1 Calditrichota bacterium
CTCCTAAGTCCTTGTTATTTATAGTCGGTACGGGACTTGCAACAAGCGGATTTTGGCCGCCAGACGTTGCAACTGGGGCGCAGATTATGTATCTTTAATATTTGCGCATCAGAGTTTAACGAAATTTGCGGTGAAAGGCAAGAGGGGAGGATGAAGGGAAGAGGATAAGGGAGAGAATGTCCACCGTTTGACCGGTCAGGTTAACCGTTTTATCATCAGAGAATGGAGTTCTATTGACAACAAAGCATCTGCACCTGTTTGAAAAGATCCTGAGTGTATGTGAAGAGGAAATTGAGATCCTTCTTCGTGGTCACTGCGCTGTTCCGTGGTCCGACTTCCTGCTCAACCCTCGTCGCCTGCGAGGGAGCGATTTCCTGATGCGATGGTCGCAGGGGGTGTGGAGCGAACAGCGTCTTGTGCAGGCTGTGAATGAGAACGGGGAATACTTTGCGCTTCCTTATGGACCCAGTGGAGTTGCACCTACTGATGTTCGTGAATTCGAACTGTATTTTGAGCGCCTGGAAAGCGCTGGACTTGGCAAAATCAAACGACCAGACCTATTGATCTTTCGCAAGGATGATGAGACTCTAATTCAGAGTCTTATCGCAAAAATTGGCGGCTTAAGTGAGCTTCCCTTTACCTCTGAAGACAACGATGATATGCGCAGTGTTCTTGCACAGGCTGTTGTCGCAGTAGAGTGCGAAAACAGCCTGTGGATCGCCCAGAAGATGCCGGGCTACGGATCGGTGCTTACTCCTCAGAGATGGCTCGACGGAAAGCCCGGTCTGAAGAAGTCTATGGTGCTCCCTACCGTGATTGTCAAAGAGGAAGATCGAGCACCCCTCCATGAGTGGCAGCACAAAGCTAATAAACCGATCCATATTTGGCACGTGTTCTATGATATGGCCTTCGGTTTGTCGCTCGACCGACTTGATGCACTCGTCAGTGAAGGCTTCATCAAGCCGACCGAGCAAGTGTTTCAAGCTCCGGGTGGCCCGACAACGAAGAAAACAATCTATAAAGTCTATTATCAGTACGCTTATCCTCTTGCAACAGCGACCGAAGAACCCAAACTGATCGCAGATCAAATCATTGATAAGAACGGACACATTCTCCCATACGTACGCTTTGAAGGCGGACGACTCGAAATGGACCAAGACGGGCTCGAAATGCTCAGGGGGCTTGAGTAAGAAATAATGGCAACTTTTCCCCAACAACTTCCGAGCACCGGTCCTGCCAGAGAGGCACTCCGGCAGAAGGGTCAGTTTTGGACTCCCGACTGGATTGCAGATGCAATGGTGTGCTACGTCATCGCTGGCGGTCACACGACGCTGTTTGATCCGGCTGTGGGAGCGGGTGTGTTTTTTCGTGCAGCCAAGCGACTTGGAAATAAGGCCGGAAGGACGATAGACCTGCAGGGCACCGAGCTGGATCCCGATGCTCTTGAAGAAGCTCGACAAACCGGATTAACAGAACTCGACCTCGCCAATGTTGCTATTACAGATTTTGTGCTCCATCCTCCTAACGGAGTTTATGAAGCAATTGTTGCCAATCCACCGTACATAAGACACCATCGCTTGACCTCGCAGGTTAAGGAGCAGTTGAAGGCGCTGGCTCTGAGCATGATCGGCAAAGTGCTCGATGGCCGTAGCGGATATCACATCTATTTCCTGTTACGAGCGCTTCAACGACTCGAAAAGGGAGGCCGTCTCGCCTTCATCATGCCAGCAGATACTTGTGAGGGGGTTTTCGCAGCTACATTATGGAAATGGATTGCGCGGAGTTTCTGCTTGGACGCAGTCGTGACTTTCGCTCCGCATGCGTCGCCATTTCCCAATGTGGACACCAACGCAATGATTTTTTTCATTCGGAATGCCGAACCAAGATCGGAGTTTCTCTGGGTGAAGTGTAATCGCCGCGACAGTGACGCTCTTAAGACGTGGGTATTATCTGGCTTCACCGTTAACGACTCTCCAGATCTAGAAATTCATGTCCGCGACCTCTCCGAGGGCACGACTACCGGTCTTTCGCGAGCGCCCTTAGAAGAGAATGGTGATCCGACACTTGGTGACTTCGCCACTGTACTGCGCGGTATCGCAACCGGAGCAAACGAGTTCTTCTTCTTAACTCGAAAGCAAGCGGAGGATTTGGGAATCCCAGAGGGGTTTCTGATTAGAGCAATCGGACGCACGCGAGATGTGTTCGGGGAACTGTTAAGCATTCAAGACATTGAGGCGCTTGATGCGAAGGGCAGACCAACAAGACTTTTCTCTCCTGATGGAAGATCTCTGCACGACTTTCCATCTGCGGTTCAAGAGTATTTGAAGCAAGGCGAGGCCTTGCGGCTCATGGAGCGGCCGCTTATCAGCACGAGAAAACCGTGGTATAAGATGGAAGTGCGGAGCGCGCCGCCTTTCTTGTTCGCTTATCTTGGCCGTCGTAATGCTCGCTTCATTCGAAATTACGCTGGGGTCGTTCCCCTGACGTGTCTGCTATGTGTGTATCCGAGGAACAACGATCCGATCTTCATAGATCGTTTGTGGGAGGTCCTCCGCAATCCGGAAACTGTCAATAATCTCATTCACGTAGGAAAGTCCTACGGCGATGGCGCGATTAAGGTTGAGCCAAGGTCGTTGGAAAAACTTCGCTTGCCAAAGGGTTTAATAGACGCGACAGGGTTAGAATTGCATCCAACTACCAGACAATTCGGGTTATCTCTTGGTTGAGTATGACGGGCCGACACGCAGGTCGGCCCCTACAGGATTTGTACTTCCATATGCGCGAGATCAGAGAGCAGCTTACTCCGGCTGAAGAGC
>JAGVEU010000292.1 GCA_020057985.1 Calditrichota bacterium
ACAAGAGCAGGTTGTCCGCAATCCTGATTGCCTCCGGGCTTCCGTACCATTGTTCCTGCCGGGCGAGACAGGCCCACCAGTATATGCTCTTTGTACTCTGAGCAGGGCTGGTTGAGAGAAAGCTAGAAACAAGCACAGAGGTCGTGAGGAGAGCGCACCAAACTCCTTCAAAAAGTCTTTTCCGCCCCGATAACACACCGAGTATCATTGTCTCTCCTGAACAAGTATACGACTCGCCTACAAAAAACCATGCCCGCGGCTGGCATCCTGAGAGAGCCGGAATTGCCAAAGCGGGCGAAGGTCATGGGTCAATCTATACGATAGTCCTGATCGTCACCCCTTCGGAAGGCATCATCCGCTCGATTGGCCCGGTCTCCCCGGGGTGACTCACCAATGCTAGTTCGTCCTTGGAATCACATAGGAAAAACTCGCCACGATGCTGCCCGTGAATTGCCGGTTAATACTCACCGCATTGGACCAAGTGTCAACATATTTCATGTCGGCGTATTCGTAGGTGACATTCAACATGCCGTTCGCCACTTTCACGCCGCAGCCGAGGCCATACACAGGATAGTTCACCGGCTCACCACGAATGCCTGCGGTGAGCGGTTGATAGACTTCCTGGTAGTTGCTGACACCGCCGCGGATGGTGAGCCACGCATTCGCTTGATACTCGCCCCCCACATGGAGAATCGAGCAGGAGAGCCACGGGTTTGTCACTGATCCATCCGTGCCGGTATATTCCGCGGAAGCATAGGGACGAATCTCGTAACTGATCCCTAAACTCAGATTCTCTTTGATCTTCAGCCCGAGCCCGAACGACCCACGCCACGGAAGTGCGATCTTGTCCTGGCCGCTGATCGAGCCGGATGTGTGCACCGTGATCGAATCTATTTTGGAGAGGAACCTTTTTGAAGCCGCAACTGAATCCTGCGAGAATGTCACGGTGAAATCCCGCGTGATGGTCGTGGGCGGCTTGATGGAAAATCCGAAATTGAAATACCGGCTGATATACTCAGCGCTAAACGAAAACTCAGCACCGCTGTAGTCGGAGGTTCCCGTTTTTGTATAGCTGGTCGTTCCCGGCCGGTCGAGTCTCATGGAACTGGTGAAGAAGAGCATTCTGCCGCGACCAACGCGCACTTCCATGTCATCTGAGCTTCCCTTCAGGAACATGCCGCTTACACCGACGGACAATTTCTCAGAGAGGGACGCAGAGAGAGCACCGCCATATCCATAGATCGAGCCATCCCGTTGCTGATAGTATTGATACCATTGAGAGGCATAGGGATTCCGGTCCAGACCAGCAGTGGCAATCGTTCCATTCAGAACAGAAAGGACAGAAGGAGACATGCCGTTGTTGTTCTGGTAGTACCAATTGAGGTTCGCATATTCCACTGCGCCGATACTACCCACCATGCGGATTCCCCCGAGTGAAAACGGAGCCGCTGCGAGAAATTGGACCGGGACGCTCTTGGTTTTCGACCTGCTCCAGTTTGGTCCGATTGAGTCAAATGGTCGCTGGACAGAATCGGCCTGTGTACGGACTGTGACCCTTGTTCCTCCATAGAACGCGTTCGTGTCAGGGTCGCTGATCGAGCCCGTCGTTCCTTCCAGAAGAGGTGCGAGAGCTGATGTGCCCTGTACACCAGAGTAATGCTGCTCCTGATAGGAACTGCCAAACCTCTGCAGCCCGCCTATCGAAAATTGAACCCCCTGAAGAGAGGTCAAAGACGCCGGATTCGCGAACATTAATGAGACGTCATTTCTGATACCGAAGGTGATGCCCCCTGCGCCGCGTGCCGCTGCGGACTGGGTTGTCGTCTGGCTCAATCCCTGGACGGTCAATGGATTGCCATACCCTTGCGCCATGGTCTGCTCTACACACAGCAGACAGAGACAGAGGAGCATCACATATGCGAATGTGTTGTGTGTGTGTTTCATTAGAATCCCACTCCTAAGCTTATGCGATGAACATTTCCAAGGTTGTAGTTGAGGGCTCCATAGCTATAGTCGAACGTCATCTTCACCTGGGCAAGGGTTTGCTGGAAACCGATGCCTGCAGTGAAACCATCTGCGTCATAGTTGAACTTATAGCCCGCGCGGAGTGCAACACTCCCGGCGTAGACGTACTCAATTCCGAGGTGGGCTTGTTGCGCATAATCATTCGGTTGGAAGAGATCGAACGCAACGCCCAGGCGATTGTCCTCACTCGGAACCAGGAGGGCATTGTTGCCGATGAGATCCGCCGCGATGCCAACCCGCAGCGCCATCGAGACCGGTGATGCTTCGGAGGCATACCGGACATTTGCTCCGAAGTTTTGCATCGATGCTGCGATCCGCACCGTCCTGAAGCCCGTGTTGTAGTTCAGCCCGAAATCAAATAGAAGACCGTTCCCCCACGTATTGGCGGTTGTTGTGTCACCGCTGGCTGTGATGGCCTGAACGGAGCGACCGTCATACAGAGACTCCCGCGCGTATTTCACCGAAAGGCCGGTGGCGAACTTTTCTGTAATCTGGCTCGCATAGCTCAGACCGATAAGATAAGTGAACGGATGAAACGTGTTCCCCGTGAGCCCCGGATAGCCGATATCATCTTTGTACGGTGAATCCCAAAGCGCTTCCGGAATCTGTCCGAAATCGACGTACTGCAACTGCACGCCCACCGCACCGAAACCTCCGAGCGAAGTTGCAAACGACAGCGCTCCTTGTTGTGTATCAAAAATCCATTTCAGATATGTGAGCGAGAGTTCTCCTTTGTCGACATATGCGACTCCCGCAGGATTCCAGAACACCGCCTCTGCGCCGGATGCCAGAACACTGTACGCATCACCCATCGCCGTGGCGCGGGCGCAGGGCATGACTTTCAGGAATTGCATCGAGGTACTGCCGACTTTTTGCGACCATGCGCTCTGTGAGAACAGAAAAATCGCAAGAAACGGCAAGAGATATGTTGTGATTTTCTTCATTGTTCTCATGTCCTTTAATGAATAATGACAAATTTGCCGGTGGCTCGCACACCCGTATCGAGGTCTTC
>JAGVEU010000029.1 GCA_020057985.1 Calditrichota bacterium
AGTCCGCGTAACCGCTGTGAATCTCCCTTCATATTACGATGAGTCCAACGCAAACTTCTGGATCAGCAGCGGCGATTCGGTAATCACTGTAACCGCTCCTAATGGTGGAGAAAATTGGGTGGTTGGAACTACTCAGACAATCACCTGGGTGCGAGAGAATGCCGCAGGAAATGCGACCATTCAACTCAAGCGCAATTATCCGTCAGGCATTTGGGAGACTCTGACAAGCTCAGCCTCGAGCAGCAGTTATCCATGGACAGTAACAAACCCGGCAACCTCATCGGCGAGGATCAAGGTCTTTCTTACATCCAACTTGTCCGTCGGAGATACCTCCAATGCAAACTTTTCGCTTGTCATCCCATCTCTCGATTTGACATATCCGCTCGGAGGTGAGACGTGGAGCGCAGGTAATCCTGCCACATTCACTTGGACTCGCTCCAATGCAACCGGCGACGTTACGGTACAGCTCAATCGGAATTATCCTGTGGGCACGTGGGAAGTGCTGACAACAGCAGCCGCGACCTCATCATTTCCGTGGACAATAACGGGTCCGGCCACGAGCACAGCCCGAGCACGAGTATTCCTGACAGCCAATACATCTGTGGGTGACACTTGCGCTTCCAATTTCACAATCGTTGTCCCGGGACTCTCACTCACCTCTCCGAATGGCGGTGAAACTTGGGTTCTCGGCGCAACGCACACAGTTCGCTGGTCCCGCAACAATGCTTCGGGCAGTGTGGCAGTACTCTTGAACCGCAACTATTCAGGTGGCTCGTGGGAAACGCTAACGACCTCGGCAACTGCCGACACTTTTGCCTGGCCGGTCATTGGAAACACTTCCACAAGTGCCCGCGTCAAGATCTATCTTGTGAGCAATGGCTCGATCGCAGACACGAGCGCCGCCAACTTCACCATTGCCAGACCTACAATAGCAGTTTCCGTTCCGAACGGTGGAGAGACATGGCTCATCGGACAGCAACAGACCATCCGTTGGACGCGCAGCAATGCGGCCGGAGCGGCAACAGTACAGATCAACCGAACTTATCCAAGCGCGAGCTGGGAAGCGATATCCTCCTCTACGATTGCGGATTCTGTCCTGTATATTCCATCAGGGACGCCGAGCACAACAACACGCGTTCGCGTATTCCTTAACTCTGATCCAACCGTAGGAGACACGTCAAACGGTAATTTTGCTCTGGCAGTTCCTCAGATTACGCTGACATCGCCAAATGGGGGAGAAGCGTGGGCTACGGGAACATCCCAGACAATCACGTGGACGCGGAACAACGCGAATGGCAATGCGACCGTTCAACTGAATCGGAACTATCCCGCGGGCACATGGGAAACCCTTACCACAACGGCAGCTGGATCAAGCCATGCATGGACAGTTAGCGGAACCACGTCAAGCGCAGTTCGTGTCCGCGTCCGTTTGACAGCAGATTCACTGGTCGGAGACACGTCGAATAGCAACTTCAGCATTGTAATTCCATCCTTAATTCTGAATGCACCTAACGGCGGGGAAAACTGGCCGACGAGCTCACAACAGATTGTGCGTTGGATTAAGGCCGGTGTTTCAGGAAATGTCGCCGTGATGCTCAATCGTAACTATCCCACTGGAAGTTGGGAATCCCTCTCAAGCGGTGTTGCTGTTGATACTCTTGTCTGGATGGTGAGTGGAACGACATCGTCTGCTTCTCGCATCCGTATTTACATAGTCACCAACAGTAGCATTGCAGACACAAGCGCGAGCAATTTCTCGATTGTCCGGCCTACGCTGACGGTGATCGCACCGAACGGCGGCGAGTCTTGGCTCATCGGTCAGTCGCAGACGATCCGATGGTCACGCAGTTTCGCCTCAGGCGACGCCACTGTGCAATTGAATCGCTCTTATCCGAGTTCGAGCTGGGAGACCATCAGTTGGAACACGTCAAGCGATTCCATTCCCTATGCTCCGACCGGTTCCACAAGCTCGACCACCCGAATCCGGGTCTATTTGAATTCATCACCGAGTGTGGGTGACTCGTCAAATAGCAACTTTTCACTTGTACAGCCGACACTGACTCTGCTTTCACCGGATGGCGGCGAAGTCTTTACTCATGGCGGGATCATGACGATTCGCTGGACTCGTGTTTATGCCGGCGGTGATGTGAACGTTCTCATCAACCGAAATTACCCTGCGGGTGGCTGGGAAGCTCTCGCGACAACCACGGCGGACAGCTTTGCATGGACCATCTCCGGCGCAACTTCCGTTTCATGTAGAATCAAGATCGAACTTGTTTCCAATCCTGCGCTGAGTGATTTATCTGCGACAAACTTCTCGCTGATGAGCAGGAGTCTCACTTTGACCTCGCCCAACGGCGGTGAGACCCTCTATCTTGGCTCCAATCACTCGATCACATTCACAAGGACGAATGCGTCCGCCAATATCACCATCCAGTTGAATCGCAGCTATCCTTCCGGCAGTTGGGAGACCGTGACGAGTGGCATAAGTGTATCCGACTATCTATGGAATGTGAATGGCGACGTCTCATCATCAGCAAGAGTTCGCGTGTTTCTGACCACCGAGCCGTTTGTCGGAGATAGTTCTAACTCCAACTTTTCGGTCGCCACACCCTCCATCACTCTCACATCCCCCAACGGAGGGGAAATACTGAGTTCCGGTTTAGCGCACAACGTGACGTGGCAGAAGATCGGGACATCGGATAACGTTCGGCTTGAAGTAAATCGCAACTATCCTTCAGGTAGTTGGGAACAGATTGTGACGTCTGTTTCGGGGACTTCGTATAGCTGGATCGTCAGCGTACCGGCGACTTCCAGCGCCCGCCTGCGAGTTGTGTCCGTCAACAACAGTCTGCTTGGAGATACGTCAAACTCTAATTTCCAGATCGTGCAACCGACGCTCACAGTTATCTCGCCGAATGGCGGAGAGACTTGGATTGCCGGGACTACGCAGACCATCGCATGGACGCTCAGCTACGCCTCCGGCCCTGTGACCGTTCAAGTGAACGGCAGCTATCCCTCAAGCGCTTGGGAAACTCCGAGCGCCTCGGATACAACGAATGCTCTTAGTTGGATCGTGACCGCATCAGCCACCTCCACAGCCCGCATCAGGACCTTCCTGACAGCGAACCCGGGTGTCTCTGACACGTCGAATGCCAACTTCACGATCGTAGTCCCGGCGCTGGAGCTGACTTCTCCTGCAAGCGTGGAAACATGGATTGCCGGCAGCACCGTCCCAATCACTTGGAATCGCTACTATGCAACGGGCAACGTCATCATTCAACTGAACCGGAGCTATCCATCCTCGGCGTGGGAGAACCTCGCGACCTCTACGGGAACGTCCTTCAACTGGATCGTGACTACGCCGATCAGTTCCACTGCTCGTGTGTGCGTCTTACTTGCGTCCGATTCCACCATTGGCGACACCTGCAATGCTAATCTCTCCATTGTCCAGCCCGTGCTTACTCTGCTATTACCCGATGGCGGGGAAGTGTTCACACTTGGCTCCACGCAGGTGGTGCGTTGGACGCGAGCCTATGCGTCCGGCAATGTCAACGTGCTTTTGAACCGGAATTATCCTTCGGGTAACTGGGAAACTCTGTACACAACCGCCGCCGACAGCTTCGTTTGGATGACATCAGGCACCTCTTCGACATCATGCCGAATCAAGCTCGAGTTGGCAAGCAATCTGGCCATCAATGACCTCTCGTCTGCCAATTTCAGCCTTGAACAACGCACGCTCACTGTGACCAGTCCCAACGGCGGCGAAGCATTCTATACGGGATCTTTGGCAACGATCAGTTTCACAAGAGTCAATGTTTCAGCCAATGTCACCATTCAATTAAATCGAAACTATCCGGCTGGACTCTGGGAGACCTTGACTTCGAGCCTAAGTACATCGAGCTTTGTTTGGAATGTGAATAGCCCGCTGTCCTCAGCAGCACGAATCAGAGTTTTCTTGACCGGTGAGCCGTTTATCGGTGATACTTCGAATGCGAACTCTTCCATTGTCAGTCCCTTCATTACACTAAGTGCACCCAATGGCGGCGAAATCTGGATAGCAGGAGAATCACGAAGCATCACGTGGGCAAGGATTGGAACCGCCGACAATGTCCGCCTCGAACTAAATCGCAATTACCCTTCGGCAAACTGGGAGCTGATTGCAGCCTTGCTCTCCGATTCACCCCATAATTGGGTAGTCACTGGTCCGACCACAGGAAACGCGCGGATGAGGCTGGTGTCGGTGGTCAATGGCGCACTCGCGGATACATCGGACGCCAATTTCCAGATTGTCCAATCCACACTGACGCTCACCGCTCCCAATGGTGGTGAACTCTTCATTGCCGGATCAAACCAAACCATAAGCTGGTCACGTGGCTATTCCTCCGGTCCTGTCACCGTTCAAGTGAACCGCAGCTATCCTTCGAGTGCATGGGAGACTCTGACCACCTCAGACACAACAATTGCTCTCAATTGGATCGTGACAGCATCGGCCACCTCTACCGCTCGTTTTAGAGTCTTTTTGTCGGCTAATCCGGGGATTGCTGACACATCGAATGCCAACTTCAGCATCGTTATCCCAGCGCTGGAGCTGACTTCACCCGTCGGCGGAGAAACTTGGATTGCCGGAAGCACCGTCCCAATCACTTGGAATCGCTCCTATGCAACGGGCAATGTCACCGTGCAACTGAACCGGAGCTATCCGTCTGCTGTGTGGGAAAACCTCGCGACATCTACGGGAGCGTCATTCAACTGGATCGTGACCGCGCCGCCCAGTTCCACTGCCCGTGTGCGCGTGGTGCTTGCATCCGACTCCGCCGTCGGTGACACCTGCAATGCTAATCTCTCCATTGTCCAGCCCGTACTTACTCTGCTATTACCCGATGGCGGGGAAGTGTTCACGCTTGGCTCCACACAGGTGGTGCGCTGGATGCGAGCCTATGCTTCCGGCAATGTCAATATCCTTCTGAACCGGAACTATCCCTCGGGGGGATGGGAAACACTGGCGACAACTTCTGCCGACAGCTTTGTTTGGGCAACCACTGGTTCACCCTCAACCTCTTGCAGAATCAAGGTTGAGCTATCGAGCAATCCGGCTATCAACGATCTGTCGGTGGCCAATTTCAGCCTTGAACAACGCGGGCTTACTGTAACCAGTCCCAACGGCGGCGAAACGCTGTACACCGGTTCAGACGCAACCATCAGCTTCACGAGATCCAATGCACCAGCCAATGTCACTATTCAGTTGAATCGAAGCTATCCCTCTGCAAACTGGGAGACCTTGACTTCGAGCCTGAGCACGTCCACTTACGCGTGGAACGTTATCAGCCCTCTGTCCACAACTGC
>JAGVEU010000535.1 GCA_020057985.1 Calditrichota bacterium
AAGCTCACACACACCAAGCATCCCACAAACCCCAACACTTCTCTCGCACTCTTTTCACAGTCGTTCTCTTCGCGCTCGCTCTAGCTCTTCTTGTGCCTCTTTCCGGATGTAAGAAGAATGAACCGAAGCAATCACAGCCGGAAATAACGCTTCAGAATTTGCAGACCGCATACGTACGCGAAATGAGAATCGGCAGAGAGTACGCACTCTTTTCTCAGAGGGCGGAGAGAGACCGATATGGCTCTATTGCCAATTTATTCCGGGCAGCGTCACGTTCCGAGCAGATCCATGCGGAGATGGCTGCGGCCCTGCTGCGCGGCAAAAGCATTGAAGTGAAACCCTTTGTGCCAGATTCCATTACCGTGGGAACCGTCATGCAAACACTCCGCCTCGCAGTGAGCGACGAGGGACTTGAAACCGAGTCCATGTATCCCAACCTAGCCCGAACCGCAGAGCTCGAAAAATTTCCGGAGGCGGCAGAATCGTTCCGTCGAACACTCGACGCAGACAAGCGGCACATTGAGCTCTTCAAGGATGCGCTCGACAAAGGCGGAAGCATCGCGAGGATTCAGTACTATGTTTGTCCCACGTGTGGTTACATAATCACGTCTGACAAGATTGACGAGTGTCCGGGCTGTCATACGAATAAAGAGAGGTTCGAAAAAATTTAAGACAGCAGGATGAAATGCAATGTCTGGCGATGGTAAGATGCGGACATTCTCATTCCGTATGTGAGTTCACTCTCCGGATGAGTACCTCGAGAACCGATCGCATACAACGGGTCACTTCTCGCCACGGAGAAGCAGAGCGCAGAAGGTTTTGAGAAACACGCTTCGTTCTCTCTGCCGCTGTGCTACCGTGAATGTCAAATTCTCTTCTCTGCTCCTCGTGTTCTCGGTGATGCATTCCGGGGCGTATTGCATATCATATGTCAGCAAATTATCTACTACCCAAACGACAACTCTATGTTCATTATTCAACGCAGGGACTTTGATATTCTCATCAGTGCATTGAAGCAGCGTGGCTATACAATCGTTGGTCCTGCTGTTCGCGACAATGCGATTGTTTATGACGAAGTGAATTCGGCGTCTGACTTTCCCGTTGGCTGGACGGATGAACAAGAGAAGGCGACGTACCGGCTCAAGCGGCGAGCAGATGAAGCTTTGTTTGGATACACCGTTGGACCACAATCGTGGAAACGATTTCTTTTTCCGTCGCATGTAAAGCTGTTGAGCGTCGTGAAGAAGGGGAAGACGATGGAGATTCAATCGGATGCATCAAATGAGAAACCGCCGCAGTACGCGTTCATCGGTGTTCGGTCGTGCGAGTTAAACGCCATCGTCATTCAAGATAAAGTGTTCATGAACGAACAGTTCTCCGATCCGACGTACGTTTTGCGCCGGCAAAATGCTTTCATCGTTGCGGTCAATTGCACACAGAGTGGTGGAACGTGTTTCTGTGTTTCAATGAACACCGGTCCGAGAGTGAAAGGAAAGTTTGATATTGCACTCACGGAAGTCATCGGCAACGGCATTCACCATTTTGTAGCGGAAGTTGGGAGCGATAAAGGCGCTGAAGTGATGAAAGAAGTTCCTCACAAGAGCGCAGATGCAAGCGAAGCGGGAGTTGCTGAGAAGTTGGTTGACGCAACAGCGCAGCACATGGGAAGAACGATGAACACCGACGGCATCAAGGAACTTCTGTTCAACAATATTGACAGTGCACATTGGGACGATGTAGCGCGCCGATGTCTGATGTGTGCAAATTGCACTATGGTGTGTCCTACATGTTTCTGCTCCACTGTTGAAGATGTCACCGACTTGTCCGGCGACCATGCCGAACGGTGGAGGCGTTGGGATTCCTGTTTTACCATGGATTTTGGCAAAGTCACCGGCGGAAATTTTCGTCCGTCATCCAATGCGCGCTATCGTCAATGGATGACGCACAAGCTTGCGTCATGGATTAACCAATTTGGTGCTTCAGGATGCGTCGGCTGCGGACGGTGCATCACGTGGTGTCCTGTCGGGATTGATATTACCGCAGAAGCAGAAGCACTACGAAAAAACAGTGTACGAATCGAAGCAGAACATTCTACAGGAGTGTGAATATGCAAAAAGAAGACCTTACCGACGTATTACGAAAGCATCCGTTTGTCGGAGACCTTGAGAAACAATATCTTCAATTACTCGTAGGGTGCGCGAAGAATGTACATTTTCAGGAAGGAGAATATCTCTGCCACGAGGGAGAAGCGGCTGATTCGTTTTTTCTTATTCGAACCGGCAGAGTAGCGGTAGAGATTCATGCAGGGCATAAAGGGAAGCGACGAATACAAACTGTGGGACCGGGCGAGGTGCTCGGATGGTCGTGGTTGATCTCTCCGTACCGCTGGCATTTCGACGGCTGCGCAGTCGCTGAAGTGCGCGCGCTTACTTTGGACGGCAAATGCTTGCGAACAAAATGCGATAAAGACCATGACTTCGGCTACGAAATGTTGAAACGCTTGTCGCACGTTTTCCAAAGCCGCATGGAAGCAACGCGATTGCAATTACTGGATGTCTATGGCACACGCTAAGGAGTGACTCAATGAATCAAACTGCTGTTGCTGAGGTAGAAAAGCTTGTTGACCCGATGCTGCCTCAACTGATGTCCATCCGAAAAACTGTGTGGGAAACGGAT
>JAGVEU010000249.1 GCA_020057985.1 Calditrichota bacterium
CTCCGATGTGGAATGAAGGCTTTTCCCACGGAGGCGTTAACTCATGCACCGATTTCCGGTGTGCTCAGTTTAGTGACCGAGAACAACTTAACTCCGGAATCCATTGCGACGATCGAAATTGATACACTCGCAAAAGCCGCTGACATTCTTTCCGATCCGTCTAAATACAACCCGACCACGCGTGAGACAGCCGATCACTCACTGCCCTATTGTCTTGCAGCCGCCGTTGTCTTGCGGCGTGTGACACCGGATGTATTCGACGAGAAATACTTCTTTGACGCGAGCATCCAAAGTGTGTTGCCTAAAATCAAAGTGCGAGCGGAACCGTCTTTCGAGAAGCTGTTCCCCAAGATGCAGCCGTGTGGCATTCGCATTACTCTGACAGACGGACGACAATTGTCCAAGCGACTCGATTGGCCCAAGGGTGACCCGCGCAGCCCCATGACGGATGAAGATATAGATCTAAAAGTGAAAAGCCTTGTCGGAGGGAGATTGTCCGAAAAGGCTCTTGCAACACTACGAGAGATGGTTTTCTCGCTCGAGAAAGTCACAAACGTCCGGGATTTGATGTCCGCCACAGTCGGACTCTGAAAAGACCATTACCTCCCGATATACGCCGAGCGGGGTTAAGGTCCTCCGCAACCCTGCCGGAATCTTTTGTCGGATTGTTTTCGAGAACGACTATATTCCCGAAAACTTCCCGACATGTACGCCGAGCAGGGTTAAGGTCTTCCGCAACCCTGCCGGAATCTTTTATCGGATTGTTTTCGAGAACGACTATAATACCCGGTAGCCGCAACCCCCCGTGGTTGCGCTTTTGCTACCACACGAATTATGCAAAGAGGCAACCACAGGGGGTTGCCTCTTCCAGAAATCAGCTGCAGACCGAATACAAAGAACTACTTCAGAAAAATCACCTTCAAGGTTTGAGCGGTCACTCGATCAGCGGCGCGAACGAAATAGACGCCGCTGGCAAGGTTTGGTGGCGCGCTGTAGTGAACGGCACGACCGGTGAGTTCGCCGGAGTGAATTAAATCCACTTCCTGGCCCAATAGATTGTAAAGGGAAAGGCGAAAGTCACTGCGAGTGAATCCGGCAATGTCCAGACGGATCTCGCTGTTGAAGGGATTGGGATAAAGCGCGGCGATTCGCCACGTAGAAGTGATCTCCGGTCTTTGCTCGCCAATCCTGTTTGGCATGGTTGTATCCGGCGGGGAAGTCAGCCATGGAATGAATAGCACTCTGTCACTGAGTAATGTATCACCGCGACCTTCTGGATTCAACGTCGGATGATACGGACCTGAAGAATCACCCCACCAGTTGTTCCGGGCGTCCAGTGGCGACAAATAATACGCATAGCGAATTGTCTCTCCCGGATTTCCTGCGATGAGATTGGAATCTAAGCTCGGGCGAGCATTAGTATTTGTATACAGAACTGATCCGATCCCGCTGTTCGCCACATTGTTCAGTAACACATTGTGATGAATACGCACGCGCGAATTTTGATTGGCAAAGACTGCTCCCCCATGGGAATTGCGGTTGTTGCGAAAGAGATTGTAGGCAATATCTCCATGATTTGCATCACCAGTCAACAGCGTTCCCGTAACCATCTCGGAGATATTATCCTCGATGACGTTTCCGACAAATCGAATCGGTGGAGACGTTCCAAGAAATTCGAGTGGATTATCGTTTGTATTCGCCAGACGAAAGATGTTTCGCTCCACTGCCACATTGCTTCGAACATGCTCGAGATGCGCCGAGCCGGGCCAACCGTTGTTTCGATTTTCCACAAAGAAACAGTCACGGACATGACCGTCTACACACTCGCCTACGAGCAGTCCCCCCACACCTCCGGAGCAGCGCAGGAACTGACTTCGGTCGAGGAGGATAAGACACTCGAGGGCAAACAAGCCGCCGACATCATAGGAGGTGTCAGCCTCGAATAGGCAGTCTGCAACCTGAAGCGAGCAAGATCGCGCATACATGGCGCCGCCAGTTTCAGAAGCATAGCAGTGGCGAAAGGCGCAATGTGTGAAATGCGCTGAGGTCAAGAACTGATACTGATACGAGTATGCCAGACACCCACCGCCAGTCGCCGCCGTGCAACTGTCAAAGACACAATATTCAACTTGCACGGAAGCATTGTTAATGTAGAGCCCTCCACCCCATACCGATTGTCCGTTCGGTGAGCGCGTCCCGCGACCGTTTCGGAGTGTCAATCCCGCAAGTTTGCCCGATAACGGTTCCCCATAGGCATAGACAAAGCAACTTGCAGAGTCCGCATGCGAAGAATCCGGGAAGACAACTGTGAGCGGTACATAAGAGGTGTCGCCAGTCGTAAGGAATAGGCTACCGATCACCAAGCTCTTGCCGTAGAGTACAACGGTTTCTGTATAGAAGCCGGGGTACAACAAAACAGAGTCGCAGTCATTTGCCTCATGCACCGCTGCTTGAACGGACTTGCCGGGGTTAACTTCGTGAATGGCGGAATGCACAACGCCGACAAAAACACTGTTCAGTAGTAGGATTAACAGGAGCATGGCTACACGTTAGTTTGCCGAGCAGCGGCGCGCGGTTCCGGCAGCGTAAGCGCATTGACACTGAGAGCCTGCCATAACTGAGCGGAAGGAGAACCAAACAGCATCAAGAAATGTTCTGCAGAACTGAGCTTGTTTCGGTGGTGGCTTCGTGTTCGGTCCTAATCGGCGGGAACATTTCGCAGACTTGGCCCCAGGAAGCAAGGTTATTGTCTTTGGTCAGAAAGATGATTTGACGGTTACGAGCGGTCTCGGCAAGCATCTCGCGCAGACGATTGAGATGATGCTGATCGAGCCGTGAAAGCGCTTCGTCCCAAACAATCGGGCTATCATCAAAGGTCTTAATCGAATCGAGCATCGCAAGACGTATCGCAAGCCAGACAAGATCTGTAAGCCCGCCGGACAGTGTTTGCAGTGGTCTGTGAGTGCCGTCTGTACACTCAACGATTACACCGTCGGACAAACGGAGGCTCCGCAGTTTGCCGTCAGTGAGCGCATTCAAGTATCTCGCTATCGAGCTGCTGATACTGCCGAGAAAAGTCCGATAGAATTCTTGCAGATCATGCTCCACAGAAGAAATAAGTTCCCGTGTCGTCTCCACCTCCTTTTCCACTCCCGCAATCCGATCACGGCATTCCTCCAGTTGCGTTTGCAGCAGTGTTATCGGCTGTTCCTGAAGCGCGGCGAGCGTTAGGGAATCCACGTCAATCGCTTCGATCTCGGTTTGCAGTTCAATCTGCAACTCGACGCACTGGTTGAATACTTCGTGCGCAATCTGTGATTGTCCCAAATACTTGTTGGCATAATCGGCAACGGAGCCGTTTAGCAGATACAGCGGATCGAGCGCATAGAGCTTCTCCTTGAACTGCTCATGCTCTTCCACAAGCAGAGAATGGCGAGCGTTAATCTCATCCAGCGATCGGTGTGCCGATAGTTGATCGCGAGTTTCACGTATTTCGACCCGCAGGTGAGAAAGTTCGGTGCATTGAGCCAGCAGCGTGACCGGATCACTCTCACCGGAAACAGACGAGACAATTTCCGAGTATTTCAAGAGCGAGTCCCTGATCTCGTCAAGTTGCCCAGAAATCCGGTCCGCGTCATTGTTCGATACGTCTGATTCCCGCAACCGCGCAAGTCGCTGTTCCTGTTCGCCCTTGGTAAATTCGTAGTCTCTGCCGAGTTCGGATTTCTCCTGCACAAGATCAGAAAACTCCTGCTTTCGGCGCGAGAGATATACTTCGAGTTCAGCCAACCGGAGGGCATTCGTTCCCCCGTCCATGTACTCCTGATAGGCAAGATCTGTTTCCGCTCTCTTCTGCTCGAGTTCAAGAAAGGACTGATAGCGAACTTGCAGGATGACCGGATCTGATAGGGTGATTTCTCTCGGCAATAGTCTTTCGATCTGTACAAGTTCATCGTTTGCTTCGGAAGTTGAACTCACGGTCTCGCCCGCACCTACTTCCACAACCATCAGCAATTCGGCCTGCAATTCGAGATAAGCGGAATACTCCGCAAGCGCCGCCTCAATCTCCGAGTGCTTCAGTAGAGGTTGCAAGAGCAGCTCAAGATGATCCTTTTCTTCGAGGCAGTTTTTCAGACGCAATTCGACGGTCTCGCGGGCAGATTGAACGGACTGTGTCTGGCGGGTTACTATGGGCACATGCTTCAGCGCCACCAAAAATACAAGCCCGCTTCCAGCCACGGCAGCAAGAAGGCCAATGTCCCAGCTTGTGAAATAGGTAACGGCAGCGAAACTGACCACTGCGGCAGCTCCACTCAATAGAATTCGCTTTGCCGAACTTTCTCTTGTAACTGGATTACCAGTCAAAGTCTCCAACTCCCGCAACTCGGCAATGATTGATCTGAGAGTCTCTTTGCGGTCGAAAAGTTCCCGCAGTAGAAGCGGAGTATTCTCGGGCAGTCTGTCGAAACCGGCATAGGATTCGCCGATCGCTTTAAGAATCTCGTTACGCCTTTTCTGCCATGTGGTCTGCTGCTGATGACGCGCTCTGGCTTGCGATTCGGCCTGCTCCGCGAGATTCATTCGGATTCGCGAGTAGGTTCGCAGTGTCTCGAGCTGAGCAGGAGTGAGGCTCGTAAACTGTGAGAAATCCCGTTTATACTGAAGTTCCAGACCCTCGCGCTGCCTGAGCAAGGCGATTCTGCCGCGAAGCAATTGAACGAGTTCCGCTTCTGTTTCGGCGATGTCATTCCTGATCTGCTCATGTTGAGCAGCCAACTCAATCTCATCCGGTGGGCAAAGAGTCGTAAGCTCTCTTTCAACATCTTCAATTTCGCGCCCAAGGTTTTCCTGCCAGGATTGAATCGCTGACAATTGACCGCGAAGATCTCGCTCTTGCTCGAGCAAGGAAACATGATGCCTCAACTGCTCGAGGAAATCGTCCGGAGCGCTGCGAAACGTTGCAGTGAGGCTGTCAAGACGTTCCTGTTGAGCGAAATGCTGATCACGCAAGTACTGCACAGTCTCGTGATCGCGCTCCAGTTCTGCAAGCCACTCTTGCAGACGTTTAGATCTGTCGGCGAGAGTCGAGAGCTTCTGCAATTCATCGAGTTCGGCAGCGAGCACCTGACTTTTTGCAAAGGTTTGCGCAAGCTCGGCTTGAAGGATCTCCTTTTCCTGCGTCGCCAGCTCAACGCGCTCCCAGATCTCTGTCACTCGCGCGATTTCTGCCTCTGCTGCTTCGCCTTGTTGCCGCTCCAGTTGTAGACGACCTCCGTC
This sequence comes from Calditrichota bacterium, assembly GCA_020057985.1. Lineage (GTDB taxonomy): Bacteria > Electryoneota > RPQS01 > RPQS01 > RPQS01 > JAGVEU01. The sequence goes on from JAGVEU010000249.1 coordinate 5,278, forward strand.
TCCGTGTTCGCCGACGATGGCCACTTGCCGAGCGGTCCAGCCGGACAGC
>JAGVEU010000277.1 GCA_020057985.1 Calditrichota bacterium
ATTCGCGAGTTGGTTGCAGTCGAGACCCCCGGAATCGGTCAGCCGGATACTTTGTCCCGGGATGTGGACAATCTGACCCCTGAGACGCAGTAGGAAGCCATGACCAACGCACTTTACTATGGCGACAATCTTGAGGTGCTCAGGCGTTATGTCAAGGATGAAACCGTTGATTTGATCTACCTTGATCCGCCGTTCAATAGCAACCAGGATTACAATGTGCTCTTTGCGGAGCACCGTGGGGCGCGTTCCGCCGCTCAGGTTCGAGCGTTCAAAGACACGTGGCGTTGGGATCAGATGGCGGCGTTGGCTTTTCAAGAATCTGTGGAACGCGGGGGGAAGGTTTCGGAGGTCATGCAGGGATTCCGCAGAATCATGGGAATGAGTGACATGCTCGCCTACTTGGCGATGATGGGGCCGCGTCTGATGGAACTGCATCGCGTACTCAAACCCACCGGCTCGATCTTTTTGCATTGTGATCCGACTGCAAGCCCGTATTTACGATTGCTCATGGATGCGGTCTTCGGCCCTGCGAACTTCCGCAACGAGATTGTCTGGAAACGCTCTCAGCCCAAATCGCACACCACAATCCGGCTCTCACGTGTCCATGATGTGATCTTCTTTTATGCGAAATCAGAGGACGCAGCTTTCTATCATGAATATGAGGTTCATGATCCTGCCTACGTAAAGAAGTTTTATAAATACGTCGAGGAAAAGACTGAGCGTCGCTACGAACTCGGTGATCTCACGAATCCGAATAAGCATCGCCCCAATCTCAAATACGAGTTTCCCCCGAAGAGCGGTGTTGTGCGGGTATGGCGTTGGACAAAGGATCGGATGACCAAGGCATGGAAAGAAGGGCGCGTGATTTTGCCGGAAGGCTCTAAGGTTGTCCGAGAAAAACGTTACCTTGATGAAATGCCCGGCACTCCGGTCACAGATTGGTGGGGCGACATCGAGCATTTACACGGTTCGCAACAGGAGCGGCTCGGTTATCCCACACAGAAGCCTGAAGCCTTGCTCGAACGCATCATCAATCTTGGCAGCAAGAAGGGCGACGTTGTTCTTGATCCATTCTGCGGCTGCGGTACAACTGTGGTAGTTGCACAGCGACTGAAACGCAAATGGATTGGGGTAGACATCACCCACCTTGCGGTCGGATTGATGAAGCATCGGCTTCAGAGTTCCTTTGGCCGCCGAGTCAAATACGAAGTGATTGGTGAGCCAAAGGATCTGGCCGGAGCCAAAGAGCTTGCCCAAACCGACCCTTACCAGTTTCAGTTCTGGGCACTCGGCTTGGTGGGTGCGCGCGCCATCGAACAGAAAAAAGGCGCCGACAAAGGCATTGACGGCACGCTCTATTTTCATGATGAAAAAACAGGCGGTAAGACGAAGCAGATTGTGCTCTCTGTGAAGGCCGGCAAGCTTGCTCCTTCATACTTGCGCGATCTGCGCGGAGTATTGGATCGCGAGGAAGCGGAAATCGGAGTGCTGATCAGTATGGAAGAGCCGACTCGCGCAATGCTGACTGAAGCGGCAAGCGGCGGCTTTTATGAGTCGCACTGGGGCAAACACCCGCGCCTGCAGATTCTGACAATCGCCGAACTACTCAAGGGCAAAGGGATTGACTATCCTCCCTCCGAGCAGGTTAATGTTACCTTTAAGAAGGCTCCCAAAGCCAAACCGCCTGACGATGAAAATGGCTCGCTCGAGTTTGAAGATGAGACTTAAGAACAACGCACTCATGTCCACAACGATGCCAAGTAAACCCTTTAGATTGGATTCCCCGATGAGATTCGCTTTAACCGCTCTGCTCTTTGCCGCTCTTTTTGCCTGCGTATATGGCGCAGAACTTTCCGTTAAACCCTATCAGGAACCTGCCTCGCTAAAAGCTCTGCGCGCGGCGATGGACACGGTGAGTTCTTCCGATTCGCAGCTTGCTTTGGCTCACTCGTGTCAAAAGGATTATCCTGATGAAATCGCCGTGCAGATGTATGTTACAAACCTACTGATTGCCGACGATATCAGTCCGGTGCGCGATTACTATCGGGATCTTGCCGAAAAGAATTCGGGCAATATTTCTGCGCAATTCTTAGCCGGACGGTTGATGGAGGACTCAAAGGATCGTATAAGCTATGCCGAGCGAATTCTGCAGAAGGACTCCAATAACTACTGGGGCTATTTGTTGAGGGCTACTGCTTACACCGATGCTGACGACCCCGGAATGAATAAAGCGGAAGCCGATCTGCGTAAGGCGATCTCGGTTGATAACTCGCTTCCCTTTGCCGTCGAGCAGTTGGGCAATCTGCTTCAGAAGCGAGATGATCTCGCGGGAGCCGATGCGGTTTATTCCAAGCTCGCGGAGATGCAACCGAATCGCTTTGCACCGCTGCAATACCGGCTCATGCTGCTCGGCAACGATCATAAGAAGGCGATCGAGTTAATTGATCAATTCCTGAAGCAGAATCCGAAAGACCTTAATGCCCTCAATACCAAAGCTCGCTCGCAACGGGAGACGTCAGACTGGAAAGGCTATGTGGAAACAAACCGCCGCTGTGTTCAGATGGAAGTGACCGGCGAGACAGCCTACAATTTTGCTTGTGCTTTGTCTCTGGCAGGTCAGAAGGATTCCGCCTTTGTTTGGCTCACCATTGCAACGGATCATGATTTCAACGACCTTGAACAATACAAGACCGATGATGATTTGATTCCACTGCGCGATGATCCCCGTTGGAGTGATCTGCTGACCCATGTGAATAGCAACCAGAAAGCCCAACTTACCGAATATCTCAGACAAGCGGCGAAAACAGCTCCCCAGAGAAAAGAGAAGGCGCTAACTGAGCGGCTGGGTCTTCCGGCACCTGACTTCAGCCTCGATGATTTCAGTGACAACAAGATCTCGCTGGCAAGTCTCAAGGGCAAAGTTGTGATCCTTGATTTCTGGGCAACTTGGTGCGGGCCATGTAAAATGACCATGCCGCTACTGGACAAGTTTTATACCGAAAAGCCGGACGGGGTTGTGATTTATGGAGTGAACGTCTGGGAGCGCGTCAGCCGCGATAAAGTGAAATCCTTTATCAAGGAAAAGGGCTACCATTTCCCCATTCTGTTTGGCAACAATGACGTGGCAGAAGCCTATGGTGTGCGTGGTATTCCGACTCTCTTTATCCTTGACAAAGACGGCAAGATCGCCTATCGTCATGTCGGCTACGATCCCACGATTCCAGAAGTCCTCGACTGGCAGACAAAGGAATTGCTGAAGTAACCGCGCTGTGGTAATTCGCACTAACTGAAGCCTCCCTGCGTTGGGTCATCCGCTTGTCAGCACGGCATTGGGCATGCCTGAATTGCCCTTTGCACCGAAGATTCTCTTTCTTTTGATCGCTCTGCCTCTGTCAGCGCTTGCGCTTTGGTTTTCATTCACTCGACACGGCGCGCAACAACAGGGATTCAATAGATTTCTCTCCGCTGCTGTCTTCACAGTTCTGTTCTTTGTATTTCTGGCTCTGCATTTTCACTACTTTCCGCAGGATGTGGACGACAGTTTCATCAGCTTTCGCTTTGCCGAAAATCTCGCGCATGGACAAGGACTGTGTTTCAATGCCGGAGAGCCGATTGAGGGTTTTTCCAATCTGCTGTGGGTTGGGCTGCTTGCACTTGCAGTCAAGTCTGGATTCGGGTTGTCGGCGGGAGATTGGGTTCTGCCGCTCGTGGCGAAGCTCTTGAGCATCACGTGCCACTTGACGATCTATTTTTTGATTTATTGTTGGGCTGCGCGCAAGCGGGACGGTTTTTGCAACCATCTCGCTGCACTTCCAGGACTTGCATTTTTCGTCGCTGCCGGAGCCAACGCTTTCTGGGCAACAAGTGGCATGGAAACCTCGCTGCACTCGTTGCTGTTGCTTCTGCTGGCTATTTCGTGGAGCGATCTCGAAGGAAACGAGTCGTTGCCTGCGCATCCGGTCGGACTCATTGCTGCGATGCTGCTGTTGGTTGTGTCGCGGCCAGAGGGAATTCTGTTCGGAAGCGTAATGCTCGCTCTGTGGTGGCACACTGATCATCACAAATCGGCAATGGCAAGTCGCAACTGGAAAACCGCGGCGCTGCTGTTTGCGGGTTGGATCGTCACTATTTCTGTATTTCGTTTCGCCTATTTCGGGAACTTGCTTCCGAATACATTCTATGCCAAAGCTACAGGCGATCTGCTCTTTCAGTTGCGGCATGGATTGCAATATTTGGGCGGGGGCTTGCTTGCCGCCGGCGGGTGGATTTGGGCAATTGCACTGTGGCCAAGCCACCACAAGCCTCGAACTTGGACTGCGCCGCACCTATTGATTGCGGCACAGTTTGTATTCATCCTTCTGGTCGGCGGCGATTGGATGAGCGGTTATCGGTTCATCGCTCCCATTATACCACTGGCGGCGCTGGCGATCATTCGCTTCATGCGGGAGCATGCAGATGCCATTGAACGTTTCTTTTCTGTTGTAGCAGGCAAATGGAAGCCCGTGGCCGCTATGCTCGGTCTACTGTTGCTAGTGGGAGTGCAAGCCTTAGCCTTTGACCGGATTGTCTTTTTTCAGAATGATTTCTTTGTCAGCGGGTTTCGCAAGCTCGATCTTTTTCCCAGCGCCGCGCATTATGAGGCCGCTCTCGAAATTCGCAGAGTCGTCGAGCCAAGCGCAATAGTAGCAGTGAATGAAGCCGGACTGATTCCCTATATCTCCCAAGTCCGGACTCTGGATTGTGTCGGCTTGCTTGACCGGCAAATCGGTTTGCTTCCCGGACTGCTGCACGAAAAAGCCGGAGCAGACGACATTCTCAAGCGCAAACCTGAGTACATCCTCTTGGGTCTCGTGAGCGGCAGTTTGAACTCCGCTGAGATGCGCGGTCCGGTTAGATATATCAATGAACTCCTGACAAGCAGCGATTTCACTCAGCAGTACTCCGAGATCTATCGTAACGAGAAGTTTCTGCTCTATAAAAGGAGCGCGGCGTGATTTTGCACGGCGGTGAGGTTGGACTGATCGTCGGCACCCATGGACGTCCGTTTGATTTGTCACCGAAGACTGCCGATCGTGTCCGCAGGATTCAGAAGAGGTCGAAGATTCAAAATGTCATAGAGGGTGTTGAGGCCATGGCATGGCAACAGAGAGAGTGTGATCTTGTGAACGTCCCATGACTGATTTTGGAATCTGGAAGTGGGTGATCTTCAACGCGTTTGTGCTGGTGATGCTGGCGCTGGATCTGGGCGTGTTCAATCGCAAGGCGCACGTGGTGAAACTCCGGGAAGCGCTGATCTGGACTGCGGTGTGGATTTCGCTGGCGCTGGGCTACAACGCATTCATCTATGCGCAGCTTGGCCCGCAGCCGGCGTTGGAATTTTTCACGGGCTACCTGATCGAGAAATCGCTCTCGATTGACAACATCTTTGTGTTTGTGCTGCTGTTCTCGTTTTTCAAGGTGCCCGCAGAGCATCAACGGCGCATGCTCTCCTGGGGAATTATCGGCGCATTGCTGATGCGGGCGATTTTGATTTTCGTCGGGGCGGCCTTGATCGAGACCTTCACGTGGATCATCTACGTCTTCGGCGCGTTTCTGATCATCACCGGGATCAAGATGGCCCTGCAAAAGGAGCACGGCATTGATCCCGAGCGGAATCCGGTTGTGAGGTGGTTCAAGCGGTTGTTCGCGGTAACGCCGGACTATCACGGCCAGAAGTTTTTCGTCAAGCTGGACGGAGTGACGCACGCGACGCCGTTGTTTGTAGTCCTGTTGATTGTTGAGCTGACGGATTTGGTTTTTGCGGTGGATTCAATCCCGGCGATTTTCGCCATTACGACCGATCCGTACATTGTGTACACGTCGAATGTGTTCGCGATTCTCGGTCTGCGCGCGCTGTATTTCGCGTTGGCCGGCGTGATTGACAAGTTCCACTACCTGAAGCTGGGTCTGGCGGTGGTGTTGATTTTTGTGGGGGTGAAGATGCTGCTCGGACATACAGCTTGGAAGATCCCGACCGGCCTTTCGCTGGGAGTGGTGGGGCTGATTCTGGCAGTTTCGGTGGTGGCGTCACTCATGAAACCGAAACGGCGATAGCATGGAAACAAGACACTCACCCCCCCTACCCCCCCGCGAGCAGGGGGGAAAGGAAAAACTCACTATGAAAAGAATCTCCGTAATGATTGCTTTGATTTGCGCGGTCGCCTTTCCTGTGCTTGCGCAATTGCCGGCAAGTTTCTTTGATGCGGTGCGACTGGGTGACTCGTTGCTTGTGCAAAGCTATTTGGAATCTGGTTGCTCTGTGGCTGACCATGACTCCATCAACTCCACTCCCTTACATTATGCGGCGATGGGCGGGCAGAAGGACATGGCGGCCTTACTGATCGAGAAAAGCGCTGAAGTCAATGCGACCAACGATGACAATTTTACTCCGCTTCACTTTGCCGCCATGTCGGGAAATGGCGAGGTCGCGGGCACACTCATTGCCAAAGGCGCTCTGGTTTATGTGCGTGACAACAACAGTATGACACCATTGCATCTTTGCGGTCTGAAAAACAACGTTGAGGTGGCGGAGCTTCTCGTGGCTGCCGGAGCGGACGTGAATGACATGACTGCTGCACAGTGGACTCCGCTTCGCGTTGCGCAATGGAAAGGCGCAAACGAATTGGCGCAATGGCTGGTGGCGCATGGGGCAAAACAGTAATTTGAGAATCCTTCAATGTCCCTAATATTTTCCAAAATCGCCGTCCTCGGCGCAGGAACCATGGGCTCCGGTATCGCACAAGTTTGTGCTCTGGCCGGATGCAGAGTCGTGCTGTTCGAAGCGGCGCCTGATGTGCTTAAGCAGGCGCAGAAAAACATCGAACGTGATCTGAAAAAGGGCATCGAGACGGGTCGGATCAGCAAATTAAAGGCTGATGAGACCCTGATTCGCATTGAGTACACACGCATACTCGAGGACTGCGAAGGCGTGGAGCTGGTTATCGAAGCGGTCACTGAGCGATTGGATGTGAAGCAGGAACTCTTCAGCCGGCTTGACGATCTTGTGCCGCCGCCGGCCGTGTTTGCCACCAATACCAGTTCGCTTTCGGTTACAGCCCTCGCCTCGCGAACTCGTTTCCCAGATCGTGTCTGCGGTCTGCATTTTTTCAATCCGGCCACGCGAATGAAGCTCGTGGAAGTTGTCGCCGCACAAACCACTGACTCCGAAGTGATCGAGCGCTGCATGAGCTTTGTGCGGGAGATAGACAAGGAGCCTGTGAAGGTTGCCGACACTCCCGGCTTCATTGTGAATCGAGTCGCGCGGCCTTTTTATGGCGAAGCGTTGCGTTGCCTTGGCGAGAATGTCGCCGACGTGGCCACGATTGATCGCATTATGCGCGAAGGCGGTAAATTCAAGATGGGCCCCTTTGAATTGATGGATCTCATTGGCCTTGATGTCAACTATGCCGCCACCAAATCCGTCTGGGAAGCTTTCTTTCATGACCCCCGTTATCGCCCTCACCTGATTCAGAAAAAAATGCTTGAAGCCGGTCACCTCGGACGCAAGACCGGACGGGGTTTTTACGAGTATCCTGATGCCTGAAATTATCTCCCTCGAACCTGAGTTCTATCCCATCGAGCGCTTGCTGATTGCCGGCCCAGCGGCTGATGTTGTGCCCATGGCCGACCACGCCCGACAGGCGGGTCACTCGCCCACGTTACTGTTATCGAATCAGGAAGCCACAGAGATCAAGACGTCGTATCCGGTACTCGATGCTGAGGAGCCAGTCAGCGATGAGGAGTTCGTTGTGGCTGTGGAACTTCACTGCGTGGATCTTCAGGCCAAGGCGGAAATGCTCTATGCGCTCGAGGATATTCTGGGCGAGTCCGTACCGATTCTGAGCCTGACCATGGCAATTTCCACTTCCGAGCTTGGCCGCGAATTGCTGATGCCCGAACGATTGGTGGGGGTGTCTATGCTGCCGCCGTTTGCTGATTGTTCCCTCGCCGAAATCATGCCTTCGCTGGCAACGGACAAAATCACCATTCGCACGGCTGAGCGGTTTTTCGAGAGCCTCAACCTCAAGACCGAACGAGTTGCCGATAGTCCGGGCGGAGTGCTGGTACGCACAGTTTGCTGCCTTATCAACGAGGCCGCCTTTGCGCTCCAAGACCGTATTGCGACGGCTGAAGAAATTGACAAGGCCATGCTCCTTGGAGTAAACTACCCTGCGGGACCGCTCGCGTGGGGAGACAAAATCGGACTGGACAAAGTCGTCGCCGTGATGGATGGTTTGTTCGCAGAATTCAAAGAGGAGCGTTACCGCGCGACTCCGCTGCTCAGACGGCTGGTGCGGGCTGGGATTGGATTTCATGAACGCACGTAGCTGCACAGCTTGCTGTGTCCACAATGGAAGTATCAACCATGGTTCGTAATCGCGAAGAAGTCATCAACGTCTATCTGGCCGAATGCTTGCAGGAAATGGGCGTTAAAGCCATCGGCGAGCAAATTGAAGTGAAGCAGGGGATTCGCTCGATGCCTGACGTAATGGTGGACTATCGTGGACTTCGCTGCATCATAGAAGGCAAATTCAATGATGTGGCAAACCCTCGCGCGGCGGTTCAACAGGATGCATCTGGACGTGTCCGTGATGGCATTGTCTACATGGCTATCGGAGTTGTTTACCCGACGGAACTCCGGAATATTCAGGGGGATGAATTACTGACCGCTTTGAGTGAAGCGATGCTTGACTTCTGCATCTGTTCGGAAACGAATTATGCAGAGCCTGAATGGCACAAAGGCAAATTGAGCGCTTTGATAGATCAGTTCAGCCGCAGCTATGACATCCTTGCACAGGATGATGCCCTTGGCCGTGCTGTGGAAAGAATCCGCTATGGAATGTCAGATCTTGTCTTCCTTCTTGGTTGGCACCAGGGACCAATAAGACGGATTGCAGAAACTATCGGAATTTCCCTTGACGCCCCCATAAAGGCAAAAGAGGAAAATGAAGACGATTGATCGGAAACGGGCAACGACCGCAGCCGAAATTGCTTCGCTGATTCTGGCCAATGCTTTCGTCTTCCATGAAATGCTTGCCAAGTCCGATCATCGGGTCAAATCTTTGCAGAACTTTCTCGCACCGCCTGATCCCAAAGGATTGCATGGAGCGCCTGATCCGATCCGGACATTGAATGATCACTGGATTTTCATTCAGCGTGAAATCAACTATGTCCCGATCTTTAGCATCGCCAGCGACATTCTGAGTAACCTTCCTGCAGAACCGGGGACGATTCCTGCTCTGCGAAGGCTCTCGGATTCCGTGTCTGAAATCATTCGGAACCGTACGGCACTGCGCCACGATCTCATGGGGCGCATCTACCATACTCTTCTGCTTGATGCTAAGTATCTTGGCACGTACTACACCTCAGTACCTTCCGCGACGTTACTATTGAAACTGGCGCTTGCTCCAACGAGATGGCAAGCCAATTGGTCTGACCTTGAACAGATCAAGACTTTCCGTGCGGCTGATCTATCCTGCGGTACAGGTACACTGCTGATGGCCGCGCAGCAAGCCATCACGGATAATTTCATCCACACAACGGCAGCTTCTGGACATCGTGTCACGCAGGAGATGCTGCGCGAACTCCATCAGGTCTTGGTTGAACAGACTTTGTACGGGTATGATGTGCTGGCTTCGGCAGTGCATCTGACGGCAAGCACTCTGGCTTTGCTGGCTCCCGACATCGGGTTCAAACACATGAACTTGTTCTGTCTTCCGCTCGGCGTTCAGGAACCCGATAAGGTGTATCTTGGCAGCGTCGAATATGCTCAGAGCACAAAAGTTCTTGTGCAGTTCGATCTCATGGATCAAGTCCGGCAAGGCTCCAGAGTGACCGGCAAGGGCGATGTGGAAACCGCCGCTCCCTTGCCCAAGTTAGATCTTTGCGTGATGAATCCGCCATTCACCCGCAGCGTAGGCGGAAATCTGCTGTTCGGCTCCTTGCCCGAAGAAGAACGCAAGACCATGCAGAAGAAGCTTGCCGGATTGATGAATCATCGTTCCGGTACGGGCGAAGGTCTCATGGCGAGTTCAACGGCGGGGCTTGGGAGTGTGTTCGTGGCTGTAGCTGATCGCCATTTGAAGGATGATGGCCGAATGGCGTTGGTGCTTCCGCAAGCGCTCGCCTCCGGCGTGGCATGGCAACAGACGCGCGATCTCTTCGCCAAGCGTTATGCCGTCGAAACCGTCGTGGTCAGTCATGATCCCGAGCGGTGGAACTTCTCTGAAAGTACTAGCCTGAGCGAAATTCTTGTGGTTGCAAAAAAACGCGGGGAAAACGGCGTTGACAATGGCGCAAGAACTACCTTCGTCAATCTATGGCGAAACTGCAAGACTCCGATGGATGCGCTCTCGGTCGCCCGCGCCGTGCGCGAAACAGAACCGGCGGAAATCGAGTCCGGTCATGGGGCAACGCCGATTGAGTTTGGCGGAAGAGTTCACGGCGAAATCATCAGCGTTCCATGGACTCTTCTCAAACGTGACCAATGGTATCCGTGCCTGTTTGCGCAAACGGATCTTGTGCGGGCGGCACACTATCTCCGGCAGGGTGTTTTGTATGAGCCGGGTGTGAAAAACACTCCCGAGCTTCCCATGACCTATCTTTCTTCGCTCGGCGAACTTGGACCCGACGTTCGCGACATTCACGACGGCTTCAGGAAGAGTCGGTCACAAACCTCTTTTCCTGCTTTTTGGGGACATGACGCTGATGAAGTGACCACGCTTAGAATGGAAACCAATGCGTACCTACAGCCCTTGAGTAAAGCTAAGCCGGGGCGTTCACTTCGAAACATCGAACTGCTTTGGCCAAAGGCGGGCAGAGTCTTGATTGTAGAGCGTATGCGTTTCAACACACAGCGTGTACTCACGGTTCGTGTCTCAAAGCCGTGTCTTGCAACGTCCTGGTGGCCACTGCGTCTCGTGGACGGGAACGGTCACTTGGAGAAAACACTTGTGCTTTGGCTCAACAGCACGCTCGGCATCCTCGGACTCATGTCTCATCGCGTGCCAACTCAGGGTGCTTGGGTCAAGTTCAAGAAGCCTCAACTCGCAACCATGCCGGTGCTTGATCTGTGGCGACTTTCCGAAGCGCAGATTATGAAGCTCGCGGATACTTATGACAGCATTGGTGATGAAGCGCTTCGCCCGCTGCCTGAGATGGCTGAGGATCCGATCCGCAAAGTGATTGATGACAGCATCAGCGAGGTTCTGGGATTACCGGCGCTTGACCGGTTGCGGGAAGCGCTTGCTCGTGAACCTGTGATTTCGTTGCGGCAGCTATAACCGATTTCTAC
>JAGVEU010000435.1 GCA_020057985.1 Calditrichota bacterium
TCAAAAACCATTCGTACGGCGCCGGAGAGCTTTGCCGAATTCGAGATTGGAAACGAGCCGCGCACTCCGCTCAAGATTCTGTCACATATAGGCGACTTAATGGATTGGGCGCTTTCGATGGCGCGAGGCGAGCCGAAGTGGAATGATTCTACGCCGCGCAACTGGGCAGCGGAAGCGGATCGTTTCCATGCGGCTCTGCAGAGTCTCGACAGCTACTTCGCCTCGGATGAACCGCTTCACTGCGAAGCCGAGCGCCTGTTCCAAGGGCCGATTGCTGACGCCCTAACTCACACCGGACAACTGGCCATGCTTCGCCGATTCGCCGGTTCTCCTATCAAAGGCGAGAATTATTTCGTGGCAGAGATTGTTGCGGGGAATGTGGGGCCGGTGCAGGCTAAACCAAAGAAGGAATTTTAGAAGATAGATTCATGGACATTCTCGGTACAATCGGAAACACATCTTTGGTTCGACTCCGCAAGGTCGTTCCGCCCGATTGTGCAGAGATCTTCGTAAAGCTCGAGTGGGAGAATCCCACCGGCAGTATGAAGGATCGGATGGCGCAGGCGGCGATTTTGCGGGCGGAGCAGGATGGGCGACTCAGACCCGGTGATACCGTGGTCGAGTACACCGGTGGCAGCACGGGAACATCACTGGCCTTGATCTGCGCCGCCAAGGGCTATCGGATCAAGATTGTGACCTCGGATGCGTTCAGTCGGGAAAAGCGGGATCACATGGCGGCGCTGGGAGCGGAACTGACGCTCATTCCAAGCGAGGGCGGCCTCACCACCAAGAAACTGATTCTCGACATGATCGAGGCCGCGCGAAAGTTGAGCAGGGAGCCGCACACCTACTGGACTGACCAGCTCAATAACCATGACAGCATTGCGGGTTATTACTCGCTGGGCGAGGAGATCTGGCGTCAAACGAATGGCGAGATAGACGCCTTTGTTCACGGCGTGGGCACAGGAGCTTCTTCGCGTGGGGTTGCAACGGTGCTGAAGCGATACAAGCCGGATATCAAAATCGTTGCATTCGAGCCTGCGGAATCCCCTGTGTTGCTCGGAGGCCAGGCAGGGCCGCATGACATCGAAGGAGTCGGAGTTGGTTTCATCCCTCCGCTCTGGGATCCGACTCTCGTGGACGAGATTCTGCCCGTCAGCACACAGGATGCTCAGGATATGGCGCGGCGCCTCGCACGGGAGGAGGCTCTCTTTGCGGGAACCTCTTCCGGTGCCAACGTCGTCGCTGCAATTCAAGTGGCAAAGCGGCTGGGGCCGAAAGCCAAAGTAGTCACACTCATGGTTGACTCCGGCCTCAAGTACCTAAGCACCGATGTGTATGGGATCAAATAGGCCCCGGCGTATCGGTTCGCAGAGGTACGTATCATCACGTGTCCCCTAAACTCGCCGAGTCGCATGTAGGGGCCGATTGCATCGCCCGTTATTTGCAACCCGACAAGAGCCAACTATGTCGCGGAAATTGTTGCGGGGAATGTAGGGCCGGAGCAGGCCAAGGCGAAGAAAGAGTTTTAGGTCAAATGCTGGGGCAAAAGTGCGCTTAAGGCACGGACGAGGATACGCCACACGCGGAGAAGAGAGTCACTTCGTAGAATTTCATGAATATGAGCACCGGAATTAGATATAGGGATCCCCTACTTAGGCGCGTTCTGATAGAAGTATCCGATCCTGTGGAGGATGGCTATTCTGACAATATCATTATTAATCTGACGTTTGAATCCATCGACGACCAGTCGTACTTCCAGACAGCGCTAGTCTTCAGTAAGATTCAATTCGCGATGCTCGGTTTGACTATAAAGCGCATCCCAGCCGACGAATTGGAAAAGCTCGCCAAGTGGCTGATCATCAACGGCAGTTATCGGCTGGATCGCAACGAAATTCAGATTGATCCTAACGCGCCTGGACAGCTCAGCTATTATGTCAATCACAGAGGCGATTTCGCCTTTGTTCATCCGCCATTGATTGACTTGCCGGTCAGAGAGAGCCAAGTGTGTAGGAGAGCTATCATCTCTGAGCTCTATCATGCAGGGACTTTGACGCGATCCGAGATCGTAGATCGCACGCACATGCCTCAAGAGACTGCTAACGCGGAGATAAACGGACTACTGGCGCATCAAGAGTACTTGATTCTGAACCCGGACGGCAGGGATCTTCACTTTCTGAGTACGCGAGGTCGCGAGCACTACGAAAATAGTCTGCGCCGTCGCTCGGGGTTGGCTTTCATAATTGCTGCATGCCACGCCTATGACAGGGCAGGCGCGGTCATTGAGGAGAAAGACACCTCGCACCTGAAAGTACTTGAGTTATACAAACAAACGTTGCGAGACGCTGGGTACGACCCCAAGTTCCAGGAACATGAGGAACCGCAGAAAAACATCTATGTAGATATCTTTGACTACATAGATGCGAGTGAGATCGTGATTGCCGACATCACTTGGGAGAGGCCGAGTTGCTACATCGAGATCGGTTATGCGCTCGCTCGGCAGAAGCCGACAATCCTTTTTGTCGAGGCGGAGTACTTTGAGATACAAATGAAGAAAAAGCTGCCTTTCGATCTTTCTCTGGTCAAATATCAGGATTACCTGTATGCCGAGCCGGAGAAACTCAGGAAGGAGTTGGAGGAGCGAGTCAGAGTGTGGCGCGGGAGGCTGACGTGAAATCAGCGCTGGTTTAGCAATTGGCGGCTCATCACAATTCGTTCACTCATATTTTGAGACTCATGATCCACAACGTCATTACCCACAAATTACGTTTGGTTTCGCTTGGAGGCTGATGTCTAAGGCTAACGAGATCCACTTCCTAATCGTCATCGAGAAAGCAAATCGCAATTACTCCGCCTTTTCGCCTGATCTGCCCGGTTGTGTGGCTTCGGGCCGCACCCGCAAGCAGGCGGAAGCCAACATGCATGCTGCGATTCAGATGCACATCGAAGGTCTCATCGAAGATGGAATCAGAGTGCCGGCCTCAACGTCAAGCGCGGCGTATGTTATCTATGAATCGCAAGGGAGAAAACGCTCCACGACGACGCGACCCTCAAATCGAAAGAGTCTTTGAATTTCTAATTTTCCAGAGGGCAGGTCTCCGTTTGTTCGTTACATAAGGGTGCTTGTAATTTGATTCAGACCTGCCCCTACGCAAAGGCATTTTCAATTCGTTATTCATAATTCAAAATCATACATTCCGGGCGGGTGAGGACACCCGCCTTGGCGAGGCAAGACATGATCAAAGACGTCATCACACAAAAACTCCGTCTCATTCCGGATGAGCGCGGGCGGCTGCTCGAAATCATTCGCAAGGATCAGCCGCACTATCTGCCCATCGCGCAGGTTTACATGACCACCAACTATCCGGGGGTGGTCAAGGCCTGGCATTATCACAAGAAACAGTCCGACCAAATGACCTGCGTGAAAGGCATGGTCAAGGTTGTACTCTACGATGCGCGCGAAGACTCGCCCACCAAGGGCGAAGTCAACGAATTTTTCATCGGCGAGCATAATCCGATGCTGCTGCAAATTCCGCCGGGTGTGTATCACGGCTGGAAGTGCGTTTCCGAGAGCGAGTCGGTGGTGGTCAACTGCCCCAATCAACTTTACGATTATCAGAATCCCGATGAGCACCGCGCCGCATGGGATGATCCGGGCATTCCGTATGACTGGGAAATACAATACAAATAGGAAATTAATAATTAATAATTATTAATTGCAATGGCTTCTTCTTCCAATCATAACAGCCTATCCAATGATGTCGTCGAGCGGCGGACGTGGGATTGGTTTGCCGGAGCGGTAGCGGCGCGCTATGGCCCGGCACACTATCGCCTGATTCATCCGCCTGAGAATGATCTCTGGCCGGACGTGTATGCGATTCGCGGCAACGAGCGCGTTGGGTTCGAGATTACCTCGCCACTCAGGCCGGAAGACGTCGTGAGCAAGCCCAACGGAAATGGGAGTGAACAACCTGATGAAGAACCGCCGCCCCGTCAGAAACTGCTCGAACGGCGCGTGATCGAAGCTGTGCGCCGCAAAATCAAGAAATATGGCAATAAACCCTCAGACTTTCCGCTTGGCTTGCTGGTCACGCTTGCGCATCCGTCAAGCCTGAAATTCTCATCCACGGAAACAGACCTGAAGCACCTGTCGCAGGTCGTCAAGAGCCACCTTGGGCATCTTCTGCATCAGCCGATTGATGCGGTCTATCTTGTCGGCCCCGGTTCACGGGCGGTATTACTATGGCGAAGACGCGGCCCGAAGTGGAGCAAGCTGTTTCCGGAGTTGGATGAGCTAACGAAACCATCATAGTACAAACTCATAGAAAGAGAAACCTTTGACATTCGATAAATTTGATTTAGACAAGCGGCTGATGAAAGGCATCGCCGCGATGGGCTATGAACGCCCGACTCCGATTCAGGATGCGACCATTCCGCTGGCTCTGAAAGGCCGGGATCTGATTGGCTCGGCGCAGACCGGAACCGGCAAGACCGCCGCCTTTGGTTTGCCAATCTTGCAGCGACTGCTGGAGGGGAGACGCGGCACATTTCGCGCGCTGATTCTCAGTCCCACCCGCGAATTGGCCGTGCAAATTGACCAGTCGCTCAAGAGCTATGCAAAGCACACCAAGCTGCAAGTGCTGGCGATTTATGGCGGTGTTTCGTATGGCCCGCAGGAAGAGCGACTCAAACAAGGCGTGGATGTTATTGTGGCTACGCCGGGGCGGCTGCTTGATCACATTCAGCGCGGTCGTATCAAATTCAAAACCCTCGAGACGCTTGTGCTCGACGAAGCCGACCGCATGTTGGATATGGGATTCCTGCCCGACATCAACCGAATTCTCAGCTATCTTCCCAGCGAACGGCAGACCATGATGTTTTCCGCGACCATGCCGTCGGAGATTCAGGCGCTGGCGGGGAAAATGCTGCTCAATCCCGAGCATGTGCAAGTCGGTTTACGTTCCTCAGCAGCGGTGGGAATCACGCACGCCGTCTATCCGGTTTCAGCACATCTGAAGGCGGACTTGTTGCTTGCCATTCTTCGCGAGACGCAATCGCCGTCGGTGCTTGTGTTTACGCGCACCAAGCGGCGCGCCGATCGTGTGGAAAAACTGCTGGCCAAGTCAGGAAAGAAGATTGCTGTGATTCATGGAGACCGGACACAGAAGCAGCGCACCGCCGCACTCGATGGCTTCAAGCAAGGGAAGTATCAGGTCTTAGTGGCCACAGACATTGCCGCACGCGGTCTCGACGTGGAAGCGATTACGCATGTCATCAACTTCGATGTGCCCGGCACTCCCGAAGATTACGTACATCGCATCGGACGCACGGCGCGAATGGCGGCCCTTGGTGATGCCTTCACGCTCGTGTCGCCGGAGGAAGAAATGCTCATGCGCGAAGTGGAGCAGCATCTGGGTCATGCCCTGCCGCGCGTGGCGTTGCGCGATTTCAAATATGACACACCGGCGCCGGAAAGATCCATCGGCCTGCAAAAAGCGAGTGTGAATACTCCAACGGTGAAGAAGAGCTTCTTCTCTCCCAAGCGGCCGAAGCTGCCAAGAAAAAAATAGACCGTTCTAACCCCCCTTAGTCCCCTCACGGTTCGTGGGGGAGATTTCACTAATCCGTGACACAACTCCTTCAAAAAATCACATCTAAGTTCTCGCCGGCATGGGCGAGGGCTTTGCTGTTTTTCTCGATCATGGGCCCGGGAATTATTACGGCCAACGTAGATAACGATGCGGGCGGGATTACCACCTATTCTCAGGCGGGAGCGCAATTCGGGCTGAAGGTCTTGTGGATTTTCATTCCCATGACCATTGCGCTGATCATGATTCAGGAAATGTCCAACCGCATGGGAGTGGTGACGGGGAAGGGGCTTTCGGACTTGATTCGCGAGCGGTTCGGGGTGCGCTGGACGTTCTACCTAATGCTCGCGTTGGTGGTGACCAATTTCGGCAACATCATCGCCGAGTTTTCAGGGATTGCCGCGTCAGGAGAAATTTTGGGGATCTCGCGCTGGATCAGCGTACCGATCGCTGCGGCACTGGTGTGGGCACTGGTTATCGCCGGAACATACGCCACCATCGAGAAGGTTTTTCTGTTGGCAACCGTGTTCTACGTGGCCTATATCATCACCGGATTTCGCGTGGGGCCGGAATGGACGGATGTTACGAAGGCGCTGGTTACTCCCGTCTTCATGAACGACCGAGCCTATCTGGTTATGTTGATCGGTCTGATTGGAACCACCATCGCGCCGTGGATGCAGTTCTATCAGCAGGCTTCCGTGGTGGAGAAAAACATCTCACTAAAGTACTATCGCTATTCCCGCATTGATACCATTTTGGGCGGAATTACAGTAAGCTTTGTGGCTGTGTTCATTGTGGTGGTTTGTTCGGAGACTCTCTATTTGAACGGCATTCCGATTGAGACTGCTGATGAAGCGGCACAAGCTTTGGCTCCGCTGGCCGGAAAATTCAGCTCGCTGCTTTTCGCGATCGGCCTGCTCAATGCGAGTTTGTTCGCCGCTTCGATTCTGCCGATTTCCACCTCCTACACAGTCTGCGAGGCTTTGGGCTGGGAGAGCGGTCTTAATCACAAGTTTTCAGAGGCAAAGCAGTTCTACGTTCTGTACACAGCGTTGATTGTGATCGGCGGCGCCGTCGTCTTGATCCCAAAGCTGCCGCTAATTACGGTGATGTTTGCTTCACAAGTGGTCAATGGAATGATGCTGCCCTTTATCTTGGTTCCCATGCTGATGATGGTAAACAGTAAGAAACTCATGGGCGACTATGTCAACGGACGCATCTACAACTTCGTGTGCTGGGCGCTCGTTATCGCACTGATCTCCATGTCTATCATCTATCTGTGGATGGTCTTTTTGCCGGCAAAGGCGCAATAAACTCTTCGTACCAACGCCACAGGCGTTTTTCGTCATCGCGGCAGGTTTCCGAGGTGCCCGTTAATTGCAATCGGAAGGGGCACATTCGGAAATGTGCCGCCGCATGGCTTTGGAAATGTGCCGCCGCGAGGTATTCGGACCGATGCGAGGTAGTAGCTTGGAAGGTTTCTACTAATCTAATACATTTGAACCGCGTTGTCAAGAGGAAGTTTAATTACTTAAATGTATTAATATAAATACGTTGCGTTCTAAGTTATTGAACATACGTTAGTTAGCTCTATCCTGTTTATTTTAGTGGGGTTAGGAATTGAAGTTGAAAAAAAGAGAGGTTGAAGCCTCTCTTTCTGATTCATCGTTTTTGCTGATACTTCATAGGATTCCGGCGGGGTTGCGGAAGACCTTAACCCTGCTCGGCGGAAATGAGATACTGCGGCAACGCACAAGAAGGGGCACATGAAGACATGTGCCGCCGCGTGAAATCCTCCCGTCAACGGAGGGAAACAAGACGGGCATTCCAAATTTTTTATTTTTCCAGTTCGCGTTGCAGAGCCTTAATCTGCTTCTGAATCTCCTCGCGATTGTTGATAATCTCCTGCAGCGCAAGTTCCAAGCCTTTGATTAAGAGTGTATCCCGCAGACTGACTGCGCGATCAATTTGCAGATTCAACATTGCCATTTGCTGCTCCATGACCGCATCCCCGATGAGCTTGCCGATTTCCTTTTCTACTTCTTCATCCTCGAATTTTTTCTCTAAGCGCGTGATGTAGCTCTTGATCTTCTCCTCGGTGACTTTATTGATCGAGTCCACACGCATTTGATAGGCGAGGTCAGCAGTATCAAGCACAAGTCGAGGGCCGGTGGAATCGCTGCGCGGGTGATACTCCATCAGTGCGCCAGTGGAATCGGGTTTCTCGAGTTTGGAAGTATCCACGACAATGCGCTTTTGACCAATAGCGACTGTAATCAGGATCAGGATGAACAGGATGGTAAAATATCGTTTCATGTGATGGCTGGTTTGGTTTGGGTTCGTAGCGATGAAAGCAACATGCCGCAGACAATAAGCGCGGCGCCGATGAGCGTGGCTTGCGGAGGTTCTTCTGCTTGAATCCACCATGCGGCAAGTCCGGCAAAGATCGGCTCGCAGGCATAGATGATTGCAGCGGCCGTCGCCGAGATCAGCGGTTGATAACGAAGCTGCGCCCACAATCCCAGCGCCGAGCCGAAGATTGCTGTAACGGCGAGCGCAATCGCAAGCTGCGAGGTGAGTTCAAACCGCTGCGCTTGAACCGGAAAGAAAAGAAAGGCAAGCACGGCGGTGACAACCAGTTGCAGCCAGACCAGTTGTACCTCGTTGCTTGACTTCACCCAGCGGCTTACGAAGACAATCTGAAGGGCATAGCAGGCTGCACAAAAAAGTGTCAGAACGTCGCCCAAGTTCAACCCGCCGGCATCCGGACGGGACATCGCAAAAGTACCGGCGAAAGCGAGCAATGCAGCCAGCCATATACGTAAACTGATGCGATCCCGAAAGAGTAGCCACGAAAACAGCGGAGTCATGGGGACAAGCGTGCCCGTGAGGAAACCCGAACGTGCGGCGGTTGTGCAAGTCAAGCCATAGGTTTGCAGAGTGTATCCGCCCCACACGAGAAAACCGAGCCAGAGTCCCTGAAACGCCATGCTGCGGGTGATGCGAAACACTCGCGGCCATGCCATTAATGGAAATAGCAGGGCGGCTAAGGCAAAGCGTGCGGCGACAAACGCCGTCGGAGTTGCATCCCGCAGCGCATTCTGCACCATGGGAAAGGTCAGCCCCCAAACCGCAGTGAGCGCCAACAGAGTCAGATAGCCGAACAGCACTCTATAAGATACGCAGTTTTTTGAAAAGATTCAACGGCAAAGTTCCTTGCATGTGCCCGCCGAGCAGGGTTAAGTCTTCGCAACCCTGCCGGAATCTGAGGACACAAACCGTGCAATTATAGCGGTTCTCGAAAACAATCCGACAAAAGATTCCGGCAGGGTTGCGGAGGACCTTAACCCTGCTCGGCGAA
>JAGVEU010000229.1 GCA_020057985.1 Calditrichota bacterium
CGACAGAACAGGAAACACGAAATGAGCGTCGCTCTGGGCATCACTCGGTGGCCTTTCCAAGTGACTCATTTTTCTCAACATACATTAAGACAGTAGTGGTTCACGGGGGGGGTGAGTGATCGAAAGATACATTTGTAAGCGCACTTGAAAAGCTCCAGCGATGCCATAGTATTTCTCGAAAAAAGTTGCGATGTTGCTCTCCGAGCCATGCCATTATTATGCAGTACCGTCCTCGGTGCTGCTCCGCGACCCGATTGCTCCGTGATCGCAACCTGCTTTCGGGAAGAACTATATTACTCAATTAAGAAAAACCAAAGGTTAACTGATGAAACTGCATAAGAAAACACTAACGACTATCGGCGTGACCTTTGGTTGCTTGATAGTGATTTTATATGCCGTTTCGAGATCCTTTCTCAACAGTCGGAGCGTGACTTTTGAGGAGGAGGCGCTCAGGAAGGACATTCGCCGAGCCACCAGCGCGCTCAATGAAAGAGTCGCGGCACTAAGCTCAAAATCTGCGGACTGGGCCAACTGGGATGATACCTATGAGTTTGCTGAAGACCGCAACGATGAGTATATCGAATCCAATCTGGGCGACAAGGCATTCGTTGATCTCGGCATCAATTTGATGATGTTCCTGAATGAACAAGGGGAGATCGTTTTTTCAAAATACTATGACCTGAAGAACCATTGTCAAGCTCCAGTCCCGCCAGGGCTGAAGAACCTTGTTCCCTTTGAGGATGGCTTTGCGAAGAACAACTCCTCAGACAGCGAAATTCAGGGAATCGTCCTTGTGCGCGAATTTGGAATGGAAATCGTCTCGCGTCCTATTCTCACCAGCGATGGCGAAGGTCCGCCTCACGGAACTCTGATCATGGGACGCAATTTGGATGCTCAGGAAATCCGGCATCTTGCCGAGGTTACTGAACTCACTCTGTCACTGAGACGAGTAGACGATGCAGTCACAACGCCTGATTTCACGGATGTGCGTCTGCTGCTCAGCATGAATAATCCAGTGGTCATCAAGCTACTGGACAAAAACACGATTGCGGGATACACGCTGATCAAGGACATCTACGGGAATTCTGCCTTCACTCTGGAGGTAAAGTCACCTCGTGATTTGTACATGCAGTCCATGACAAGTTTAAGCTACTTCATGCTGCTCTTAATCACGGTTGGCATGGTGTTCGCCGTGATGATGCTGTGGCTGCTGGAGAAACTTGTGCTGGCGCGACTGGCAAGACTCAGCGCGGATGCGGATCGAATCGGTGCCATCACCGGATCGTCCTCTCGCGTGCACTTGCCGGGACGTGACGAACTCTCCGGCCTCGCGGATGCCATCAATGGAATGCTGGCCAGACTTGAACAGTCGCAGCGTGAGGTGCAGATCAATGAAGAGCGCTATCGTAATCTGTTCGATGAATCTCTCGCCGGTAACTATATCTCCACACCGGACGGCGCTATTCGCCTCTGCAACCTTGCCTATGCCAGATTGCTTGGGCTGAATTCGCCTGCCGAAGTCATGAAGTCTTCCGCTTACTCATTTTATAAAGACAAAACAGATCGTGAGCAGTTTCTAAACAGACTTCGAGCCGAAAAACGGCTTGAACATTATGAAAAAGAATTGGTACGTGCAGACGGGAAGCATATTACAATTCTGGAAAATGTAATCGGTACCTTCAACGAAAACGGTGATCTGGTCCGACTCAACGGAAACCTGTTTGATATTACCGAGCGCAAACAGGCTGATAACGAACAGCAACTTATTCACTCGATCACGAACATTGCCAGCACTGCCGAGAATCTCGATACGATGATCCAATTGATGCTCGACGAGATCGTGAAATTCCTCGAAGCAAAAAACCTGTTCCTCGCACTCTATGACCGGAAGTCGGAGATGCTCAGTTTTCCGTACTTTGTGGATGAAGTGGATGATGTACCGGCGCCGCGCAAACTCAAACGCGGTCTAACGGAATGGATTCTGCGGCATGGTACGGCTTTGTCCCTAAGCAGAGAACTCTTCAACGAACTCCTTGAACGGCAGGAAATCGAACAGATTGGCACTCTCCCGCGTTCATTCCTCGGCGTTCCCCTCATGGTGAAGTCGAAAACCATCGGCGCACTCGTGATTCAGAGTTACGATCAAGAGAAGCTCTACGACGAAGAAACTGAAAGAGTCCTCAGCACCATCGCCACCCAGCTTGCATCGGTTCTTGAACGAAAGCGCGCTGAGGATGAACTTCGCGTCAGTGAAGAGCGGTATCGTGATCTGTTTGAAAGCGCCGGCGATCTGATCATGATCGTTAACGCGGACAATTCGCTCGCTTACTGCAACAAAGCGTGGCACGACACTCTTGGATTTAAGCACGAAGAAATGAAGGGTCTGTCACTGGAAGCATTGCTCCACGACGACTGCCGGGGCGAATGCATGGAACTGCTGGATGGATTACGTGCCGGAGAGCCAGTCGGTTTGTTACAGGCCAAATTTGTCAAGAAAGACGGCCGTATTATCTCAGTCGAGGGTCAAGCAAGCGCCAATTTCAAAGAGGGAAAACTGGACAGCATACGCGGAATCTTTCGCGATGTAACCGAGCAGCGAAGGCTTGAGCAGGAAGTCCTCGAAGCTGTCTCAAAGGCAAAGCACCTTGAAGGAATCCATCAGGTGGCAGTGACGCTGCAGCATGAAATCAACAATCCCTTGAGCGGAGTTATCGGCAATGCTGAGATCATGGCGATGATTCTGCCGCAAGTCGCAGTGAATCCGTCAGCCAAAGACATTGAATCGCTCAAGGTTGCCGCATCCGATATTGTGGATATGGCTAACCGAATCGCAAAGACGGTAGAGAAGCTTAAGTATGTTTACAAGCCGGTCTTGGCGATTCATCCGGTGCAGGAAGGCGTTGGTGCGGAAATGATAGACTTGAAAGACTCGGAGTAGGTATAACTATGAGCAAGAAAACGATCCTCATTGTGGATGATGAAAAGATTATCCGCGATATGATCCGCAAGGTGAATGACTTCTACGGAGTCGAAACTCTCGAAGCCGAAGACGGTGAGGTCGGATGGTCTGTGTTTCAGGAGCATAGTCCTGATCTCACCATTTCGGACATATACATGCCGAACATGAACGGCCTGATGCTGCTCAGGAATATACGGCGCAAAAACCCGTATGCAAAAGTAATTCTCATCACTGGCTACGGCCACTATAAACAACTGCTTGACGACCAAAAAAGCAGGCCGGACGGCTTCTTCGAAAAGCCCTTTAGCGTTGCAGATCTGTCGAAAAAGATTGAGAAATTACTCAAAGAGCCTGATTCCAACACAGAACAGGCAATGTAGTTCACTTTAGCGATCTCATTAAATCAAATTAACGCTCTCCAATTCAATGGGTCATTCCAATTGAACAGAGGAGGTACTGAGCCTTCTCCTCCTCGGCACAGAAGCCAACAACGACCGCTGAGCAGGCAAATCCATTGATCTGGTAGGGAAACAGGGCTTTCGTTGCGAGATAGACCGAGTGTCAGAGTAGACACACGGTCTTTTTTTGTTGACAATCGGCCCTCTTATGGTTATATTAACTGATTAATCTGCATAGGAGTACTCTGAACCGAAATCAGAGGCTGACAATAGAATTTTATATGGGTCAGAATGACTTTTTAAGGAGATGACACCGATGAGGTATTTCTTACACACTGTGATATTGGCTGCTATGGCGCTCTTACTAACAGGAATCGGCTATGCGCAGAAGCCGACCGCGCGTTCTCCGCTTGAAACAGCGGATTTGCCTATAGATCTTCCGGGCATGGGTGAACAACAGGGAACACAGGTTATCAACAAAGCGACGGGTCGAATCGAATCCCTATTTGGAATGGCGCTCGGCCCGTTTTCGGGATCTCCCGAACAAGCCGCCAGAGAATATCTGTCCAAGCTAACAGAGGTGACCGGCTATATGCCGAAGGATCTTGTGTTGCTGCGAGTGATCGAATCCCTCGGACAGACCTTTGTGACCTTTGAAGCAAGGATTGGCGGATTGCCTGTTTATCCGGGTGAGACGGTCGTAACGTTCGATGACAAAATGCGAGCGGTTTTCCTCTACAACGGTCTGATGCCGGTGGATCTCAAATCCAATACGGGCATGACCATCTCCGAATCGTTTGCCGTGCAGATTGCTCGGGATTATCTTAAACCGACCGGCAGAGATCAGGGCGGACCGTTCACTCGTGCCGTACTGTGGGCCGGTGACGGAAATCCCCGTCCGGCATGGAAAGTCGTGATTCCGGCGGAGTCTC
>JAGVEU010000236.1 GCA_020057985.1 Calditrichota bacterium
GAAAGACGGGCGGGCTGCGGAAGACCTTAGACCGCCCCTACCGTCATTCTGCCATCATTCTCTACTTGACCAGAGACATTCTGCGGAACGAGTTGTTCTTAGATCCCTGCAATTTTGCGAAATAGACGCCGGATGGAAGTGGACTGAGATTCAGGAGGACGTTTTGTGACCCCGGACTCGTAAAGGTCTGGTTGAGACGCATGACCTGTCTTCCGAGGATGTCAATGATGAGTAACTGTTGCTCGCCTGCCCGATTGACCGTCAATGGCAGAATCGTTGCTCCGTTGAATGGATTGGGGAAGTTCTGTTCGAGTGAGTTCCCCGTTGTCATGAAATTCCGACGGTCGCTTGCGGGAGTTCCCCGCCAAGATGCGTCGAAGCGGATATCTGTGTCACCAAGCTCGAAGCGTGATGACCAAACCGCAGCCACACCGGCACTCGCATTCGTTGCATCGAGTCCGTCTGTCAAGATCACGTGATCATTGCCACTGACTCGGAGGGTATCGCTAAGATCCCAAGGCGAATTCAACAAGCCCTGCCGAAGAAAAACCGCTCCCTCATCTCCACCAATTTCACCGGCCAGACAAAAGAGATAGAACAAGCCTGCCGCAGGATCAATTGCGATGCGCGGCGAACCTTCATCCAACGGGCTGTCAAATGCCGAGTAGTGTGGCGAGAAATTCAACCCGCCATCCGGAGAATAGGAGAGATAGATGTCTCGCGCACCAGACTGCGTTTGCCTCAACGTATAGACAAGAATAATTACACTTCCCGCGGACTCAAGATTCGGCTCATCTTGAATGTACTCCGAGGGATCAATTGCAATTCCGGCAGACCACGTCACTCCTTGATCTTCGCTCACAAAGACTCGAATCTCAGCGGGCAGATTTCCGGCGCGATCCAGCGGAGCCGCCAGTAATAGCCGCTGCTGCGCAGAATCTCCCGCAACAGTGATTTCAATTTCCGTATTTGTGATTGCTGAGCGAGTTTGTGAGAAGACAAAATGCTCAGGGAGAAAAGTGCTGGCAAGATCGCGCGATTGCGCAAATACACCGGTAAATACATGTGCGGCTGCATCGTATTCCGCCCAACAAACATTGATGTAGGGATCATTGGGGCGGAACGAGTAGTCTGTACAGATTCCGAATCCCGTCAGCGGAGCGGTTCTTGCAGGCGTTATGAGCGTGGTGTGCGCACTGCTCCAGTCATTTGAAGCAGATGCGAAACGATATGCAGTTCTTGTGGGTGATCCGATTCCGCAAACCATAGCATAGATATGACTGCCATCGGCAACGGCTTTGAGTCGCTGCTGATCGAGTCCACTTGACAGGTCGTCAAATGTACTCCAGCTCACGCCCAAATCCTCTGATAGCTTTGACGAGATCCTCCCTGAATCCTTGACACAAAATGCCCGAAGTAGACCATCTGCGGGCGTTGTCGTTATGGCCGGATGATGCTCGTTTGCCGAAGTACCGAAAATGGTCAGGTCTGATGACCAATCAAGAGGTTGTGATGCAGCGATCACACTCGAGAGGAAGATTGCAAGGCTGATTCCTCTGTGGCAGGGTTTCATTTGAAGAGTTCCATCAGAATCTGAATTGCGTTGGACGCCGCTCCCTTGCGAAGGTTATCGCCGACTGCCCAGAACTGAAACCATGTGCCTTCTTCTTCGCCTCGCAAACGGCTGACAAAGATTTCCTGCTTTCCGGCGATCTCGCGCGGAGTCCTATAGCCCTCCCTTTCATAGACCATTCCCGGCATTTTCAAGAGTGCAATCTCAAGTTCCTGCCGGTTTGTTGCGCGAGCAGTCTCGACCGTAACGGCCGCAGAATGCCCGACGCGCACAGGAACACGAACCGTTGTTGTATACACAAGAAGTTGCGGACGCTCCAGAATCTTGCGAATCTCATCCACAACCTTCCGTTCCTCGTCGCACAGTCCAGAAGAGTCGAACGGCCCGACTTGCGGAAAAACATTATGCGCAATCTGCTTGGGATAAACCTGAGGCTGGAGACCGGGATTTGCAAGTTGGCTCTCAAGTTCGGCAACGGCATCAAGCCCTGAACCCGACACTGACTGATATGTGTCCACTATGATACGATGCAGGCCAACAGCTCGATCAATCGCGGCCAGCGGCAAGAGCACAATGCTCGCCGAACAATTCGGATTGGAGATGAGATGTTTATGGTTAACAAGAGTATGCGAGTTGATCTCGGGAATTACAAGCGGAACATCCGGGTCTTGCCTGTACTGCGACGAGTGATCAATGACAGTGATCCCAGCATCTCGAAAGCGCGGAACCCAGAGCTTCGATACCTCCCTGGACGTGCAGAAGATTGCGGCGTCAGCCTCTTTAGGAACCTGATCGAGCGGCTCAAGTGGAATTCGATGGCCTGCAAACTCCATATCGCGGCCTACGGAATTCGATGAAGCGAATAGGCGCAATGCGGCAAGTGGAATCTGCCATTCCTGCAGTACCTCAAGCGTGGTCTGCCCGACTAACCCGGACGCACCGACGACCGCAAGCCGAATGAGTTTCATCGCCGCTTTCCGCCGAACATCAAATAGAGCCCAAAGCAGATCAGGGCAGTTGGCCATAGCCACGCAAAGTCGAAGTGAATCCAATCCAGTTTCTCGGCAAGCCACAGGATACCGATGGCAATCAGAAACAACCCCCAGAAGACATGACCACGATCTGATTTTGGCTTCACTTTGGCCTTTTTAATTGCATCGTCAAGGCGTTGCTCGACGATTGAGGGAATCTCCTTCTCAAGGCGATTTAATTTTTCTTCAATGCGGTCTTGTTCCTCACTCATGACTCACCTCAATGTTATTTGACGATTTCAATTCCGCTTCCGTGATGAACCCAACCCACGTGAGCAGCGGACGCAATCCCAGCCGCATGAAGTTGAGTTAGCGCTTCTTCAAGCTGCGATTTGGGCAAGAATGCGAGTAGTCCGCCCGAAGTCTGCGAATCGAAGAGAAGCCAGACCTGATCCTCGGGCAATCTTTCTGCAACGCTCACGTAATCTCCGAGATAACGCCGGTTCGCGCGCGATCCTCCGGGGAATTTGCCGTCCGGAGCAAGTCTGAGAGCAGTTGCGAAGAAGGGAACTTTTGTAAGCGAGAACTCCAATCTGACCTTAGAGGCTTTTGCCACCTCCGCCGCGTGACCAAGCAATCCGTTTCCGGTGATGTCGGTGCAGGCATGGACATCGAATCCGGATAGCACAGTCTGCGCGGCTCGATTCAGAGTCTTCATGGCTTCAATCGCCTCGCGCGCATCTTTCGAGTCCACGTCTCCATTCTTAAGGGCTGTGGTAATCAATCCTGTGCCGATGGGCTTGGTGAGAATTATGGCATCGCCAGCCTGTGCGCCGATGTTCGTCCAGAAGTTGTTCGGGTCCACTATGCCAGTCACGACCAATCCGTACTTAGGTTCCATATCATCCACAGTGTGCCCGCCGGCAATGGGAATCCCCGCTTCAATAGCCTTCTCGGCCCCACCGCGAAGCACCTCTCGCCACAACTCGGCGGGGTACTGCTTGGGAAAGCAGGCAATGTTCAGCGCAAACAGCGGTCGGCCATTCATTGCATAAATATCGCTCAGCGAGTTCGCGGCAGCGATCGCCCCGTACTCATAGGGATCATCTACCACCGGCGTAAAGAAATCCACAGTCTGCACAATCGTTTCACCCGAAGGCAAGCGATAGACAGCGGCGTCATCGGCATGTGAAAAACCCACAAGCAAATTAACATCGTTCATATTCGGCAGTCCGCTTAGCATTCGATCCAGCTCC
>JAGVEU010000430.1 GCA_020057985.1 Calditrichota bacterium
ATGTTCCCTTTGTGAACAACGGTTACAGATCCAAGTTTGTGGCTGACGGCCCAGTTTATCGCTTTGCGGACAATTCGATTCGTTGCCGTTCGGGAGATCGGCTTAATTCCCACGCCGCTGTCGAGTCGAATCTTCTTCCCCATTTCTCCATTCAGGAAGCCGAGCAGCTTGAGAGCCTCCGGAGTTCCCTCCTTCCACTCGATTCCGGCATAGACGTCTTCCGTATTCTCTCTGAAGATGATGACGTTGAGCTTCTCGGGATGCTTGACAGGCGCCGGAACACCGGTAAACCAACGGACAGGCCTCACACAGGCATAAAGCTCAAGCCTTTGCCGGAGGGCAACATTCAGCGATCTGATGCCACCACCGATAGGTGTGGTTAACGGGCCTTTGATTGCAACTACATATTGCTCAATAGCCTTTAGAGTATCCTCCGGCAGCCAGACATCAGGGCCATAGACCCCGAGTGCTTTCTCCCCCGCATAGATCTCAAACCACTCCACGCGGCGAGTCCCA
This sequence comes from Calditrichota bacterium, assembly GCA_020057985.1. Lineage (GTDB taxonomy): Bacteria > Electryoneota > RPQS01 > RPQS01 > RPQS01 > JAGVEU01. Next base: position 517 of record JAGVEU010000430.1, read on the forward strand.
CCATAAGCCTTCTCGACCGCCGCATCGAAAACCCGCTTGCTTGCCTTCCATATATCACGACCCGTACCGTCGCCTTCTATAAAAGGAAGAATGGGATCATTGGGGACGTTCAAACGACCGTCCTTAACCGTAATGGCTGTGCCTTTAGTGGGTGGAGTTAGTTTTTCGTAGGTAGACATGAGAATTTGCTTGTAAAAATGTGCTTGTGGCGCGATTATAAGGCTATGTTGTTTCAAAGAGAAATGGAACAGCAAGCCGTGACATCTTCTTGAATTTACAGGGAGTTAACGCGCAGGCAGAACTGCGTGCGACGTGGAATCAAAATGAGGCGACTATACTCCAGAATACGTGGGGCATTGGGAAGGCACTGCGGCCCTCAGATAGCTTTATAAGAGGAGCCGACGTTGCGTTAGGCCGGTTGACCCTCCGATTCGGGGAGTATGACTCCTTAACGAGGTCATAGAATATAGTTATCTCAATTTCAAAAGTCAACTCCATAAAAATAAAAAACACCGGGACAGGTTCGGTGTTTTCTATTCATGAGAGGAGAAGATGAACTCAAGCCAGCGGCATAATCAATACTGCCCGTCTGTCCGATGGCTTATGGAAGGAGGCCTGGAATCAGTAACCGATAGAGCCGAAGCAAATCGAGGTGAACCGTGCATGTTGTCAATCAAAGTAAACCGTACATGGCATTCGGCCACTGATTCCAAGCCCATCCCCTCAATTAGGGAGGGAGTAGTGAATCATGAAGAAGAAGTTGGCGGCCTCACAAGAGAGTGAGGAGAAGTGCCGGTTGCCCGTGCCTGTTGCAGTGCAGGTTGTCGAATCACCATCCTTATAGAACCGCTACACCGAGGAAGAAAACTCAAGCCAAGGATGGGTCTGTTGGGAGGCCACCGTCCTTCTTTCATGATCTGTCGCATCTGACTCCGTTGTGCCGCGCAGGAGTCATTGCGATAACGCAGCCCGGAAGGGACCGGGAGAACGAGTTCTTTGCCGTTCTTCATGACTCATCTGTGCAATGGACATGCCATGAGCTTATCCAACTGTTTTATAAAAAATTAGAGCCTCATGAAAGGCTCTATACTCTGCAAATTTTGCGCTCTCTTAATTGTGATTGCACTCCAAGTGCGATAGAATTGAAAAAGAGGCAGCCATTTCTGACCGCCTCTTTCAGCGTTTCAGTGTTTCAGCGTTTATCTGATGAGCACCATTTTCTTTGCCTGCGCAAAGTTTCCGGCGTTGATCTGATAGATATAGACTCCGGAGGCAACGGTTACTCCGTGCGAGTCTTTACTATCCCAGAATAGGCGATAGGCTCCGGCTGCGCGAACTTCGTCCACCAGAGTAGCAACGTGCTGACCGAGGGTGTTGAAGATTTTCAGTTTGACGTGCGTGTTTTCCGGTAGATCAAATTTGATCTCCGTGTTTGGGTTGAATGGATTGGGATAGTTTTGATAGAGGCGATATTCCGTCGGCAGAATCGAGGTTGTCGTAGCTCCACCGCCGTCTTGTCCCATCAGACTCAGCAGGTTATTCTCCAGCATGATTCCCTGTGCAATCGAAGTTACGCGCAAGCCAACGGGGATGCGTTTGCCGTCGCTGTCGAGTCCGCCGCCGTCTTCGATTAGACCTGCCGCCATTTGGATTCCGAGCAGATCAATGGCCACCAAAATTGAATCCGTGTACGTGAGGTTGCTGTTCAGCAGATTCAGACAAACCGCTATGCCCTCTTCATATTGCTCGTGATTCAGGCGATAGCACGACAGCACGCGCTTGCCGTACACGCGGGACTCGTATGTACTATCGGTAGTGATCAGACTATCCAGCAGTTGCGGAACCCACGGCTCGCCGTTGCTCAGAAAGACCTCTGTAGTGACGACGTGCGTTGCCGCATACCAGCGGAGTTGAGGGTCGGTTGAAGAAGTAGCCACCATGCGGAACAACTCTTGTGCTTGGGCATATTCCTCGATGCTCTCGTAATACAACGCCTGACTGTACGGATCTTCCCCTTCGTCAAGACCGCGTCCTCCTCTGCCGGGAGTTGCCTTGCTCCCCGGGTTCCACGCTGCGGGGCCGCCTTCCGCTCCTCCGCAGAGTCTCCATGCTTCACTTGCAGGCAGTGTGTAGTCAAACGCTCCAACGGGAGAAAACAGATTGCTTGCTGCAGAGGGATTCCAATATTGATCCTCGCACTTGTAGGTTCCGAAGAAACGGTTACGCCATTCGATGAATTTCCCGCTTGCTGATCGTTGTGTCCAGTCGTTCCTTCCGCCGTTCCCGGGAGCCATGCCAGCAAAGTCAATCACCGGTAGCACACCCGAACCTTGAATCGTAAAGAGATAAGCAGAGGAGTCATTGGTAACATTGCTAACGCCATCAATAAAGCCTTCACCGCCAAACGAGGGCGCGGTGCCTTGGAAGCAGAAGACTGAACTCATGTAACTTCCGCTAAACGGCGCCAGATTTTCAAACGTGCAGCACTTGAAATTCGGCGAACAGGTGGCTGTATTGAAGAGCACAGAGTAGAGCGAGGTCCGCCCTTCAAACACACAATCTCGAAAGCTCCCCGTCACTTTCTTAATGTAGGAATTCACATAATCGCAATCGCGCAGAGTGTCGCCGGTGAAAGTCACATTGCAGTTATACAAATACATCGCGCTGCCTGCAGGCGCATTTTCGATTACCGTATTCGTGACTTTCTGCGTCAGTGAAGGACTGTTCCAAAGACACAGCATCGAACCGCCGTAAGTTCCGCTGCTGCCGTCAATGGTGCAATGATCAATCAGCACCGGTGTGGAAGATCCCGCCGGAGCATCCGTGCGAATGCTGAAGGAACTGGCATGATAGAACTCGGCATACTTCACATCAAGTTGCCCGCCTTGCACATAAATTCCTTTCCAAGTCTCGCCGGTATCCTTGGCATCAAACCGGACTTTGCTCGCGGACGTACCGTTAACCGTCAGCTTGGCTCCGGCATCCACCACCAGTGCCGCTCCCTGATCAAACAGCACCTGCACGCCTGCGTCAATAATAAGTTCGTTGCCATTGGTTACATGTAAGGAGTCGGTAATCGTGACTGGCGACATATCCATCGTCCAATGACCACTGGGACCTGGTACAGGATTGTCGAAAGCTGCTTCGTTCACACGAAAGGAGCGCAAAACGAAGTATTTGACCGTGTTAGAGAAGGTAACAAAGACCAGCCTGCCCGCGGCTGAACGCATATGAATTGTCGGATTCGCCGTTGAATTCAGCAATGGAGGTATCACTCCAGAATCACGGTTCGCATTCTGCAGTGAATCGGAACTATCCCACGTGAAAAGACTCTGGGTATCTCGATCAAAGCCGACAACTCCGACTCCTGGAACCACCGCGCATTCATGGAGTCTGGAAAGACTGCCATCGTGTGAGAGTGACCAAGCTTGAGAGTGAAGATGAATTGCCGGATCGTTTTGAGTTGAAGTCAAATGGTCTACACGACCATTCAAGCCGTCACTAACATAGAGATGGGCAGTGTTTGACGCATCAACGTAACCGGAAATATCGCTAATCCAGCGAAAGCTACCGTGCCTCGAGACAAATGAACCGTAACTCGACCTGATGGTCCCCACGCTGTCTGTTCTGAAGATGGACTGTGTCGCTTCGTCAGCGATGAAGAAGTTGCCGAATGCCCAGAAGATGCCGACGGGCTTTGTGATGGCAGGATTCGCAAACGTCCTCTGTAAAGTAAACTGACCCGTCGTAGCGTTAAACGCATAGACACCGATGAATGCCCCAACTCTAAACGCAACAGCAATCCGGTCTGTCTGCGGATTGAAATAATTACCGTATTTGACTTGGCACATTGCTGTCGCAGAATTCCACCCATCCGTGGATATGCTCGAGCGAAACACGCTGTCGGCGCTTAAGCCATTCTGTTGATCAATCCTAAACTCGGTGAACAGTCGCCGAACCGCATCCAGCACGATTAGCCGGAAATCAAGCTGTGAGAGCCGCAAGACATCTATGTCGACAGGATGATCAAAGCCACTGTCAACAGAATCCGTCATTTGCATTATCCACTGGTTGGAAATGCTATCCAAGCCAGGAATACCGAAGAAGTCATTCTCTCGCTCCAGAACAGGATCGGCTGCAGCACCTATGGCGAAACCGATAATTGTCAATATTGCATATAGAAACATGGAGATTCCTCCTGAAAGTCTTAGGGAAAGTTCGAACCTGGATGTTGTTTCGCGCTCCGCTATCGGCTGCCTACCGCTGCTGCTCGTTCATCATAGCAAGGATCTCTGCCCGAAGCTGTTCATAGTGCTGGCGTTGTTCCGCAAGCCACTCAGGATCTCTGGCTCGAGCCGCACTAAAAGGCTTCTCGATATAACCTGTGGCGGCATACATGTAGTCTAGAAACTCCAGCCGCTTTTTAAGGTCGCCGGCTCTCGCGGCACTCACTCCGGCCCACCTGAGACCCTGCGGATCTGACCATCCGCGCTGAATCATGGAATCGGCCAAGTTCATCGCTCTTCGATAATCGCCCGCTACCCACATTGTCTTAATGTGGGATCCCAAAACTCTGGCACTGTCATCCCGCGAGCACGGGGCGGTCAGAATGAGTGGTGTGAAGGACACTCCGGAGTCTTCCCCCAATTCTTCAATCTCCCACCGCGCCCGGAAGTAAACGGTATCGCCTGCGAGGTCTTCCGGAATCGTAAGCACGAAGTGTCTAATCGCTACACTCCTCCAGTTCGCCCGACCATCCCCTGCACGCCAAAGGCTGCCAGCCTCTTTCTGCTCCTCAGTGGTGTAGTAATTCGGGTTCATCCGTTCGATTAACCCGGGTTCGGGGACATAGTCGGGCTCGGGGCGGTAACCGGGTGCAGGCTTGAATCCCGCATCAAGAGTTAACCCCTTCGGCCATTCGGCTTCAACCGGTATTTGGAAAAACAATTGCCTATCCGCGTCGAGAGTGGGAGCCGCAATTACTTGCAGGCTGATCATGGATCCCGTCAGAATCGAGGTGGCTTGACCCGCTCGATCCTTGGGAGAGCAGTCTCCCCCCCATTCCGCCTCGTACCACACACCAATACTCCTAATTCTCGGTGAGGTGAGTTTCGTGCCCTCAGCGGAGCAGATCCCCGTAAACAGTGCTGTTGCAAGAATGAGGGTGAGCAACGGTATTGCAGTTGTTGTATTCCGAAGAGGTATCATGGTCAGAGTCTCCAAGTATAATTTGACGCGGCGGTCTGCCTTAAGGCCGATAAAGGATCTGTCCGGAACACCCAAAGGGTGCATCATTCTGGTAGCCCCAATTGTCAAAGTTGTCGTAAGTGTCAATCCAATCTCCCCATGCGCTTGAGGAATTGGCGGGATGATTGAAGGGATTTTGAAGTACGCAGTCAACACTGCCGTCGAACTGGTCGCAGTTCGGATTATCCACGCAAAGCGGCAAGCAATGGTCACAAATGTCAACGACATGCCCGAACTCATGAGCCAGAACTTTCCTCTTGAAGAGCACTCGAACCTGTGGCTTCAACCCGAATGGAAGGTTGTTGTAAGTCTCCCAATCTTCTACCTGAGCAGATATGAATGCCAAGAGCACGCCCACACCAGCGTTTCCGCATATACCAAAGTCTGGTTGGTGATTGCAGTGCCCCCATTCCTGGCCAATATTGCCAGACTGATCCACGACGATAGCTACTTGTTGGGAAGGTATGTCACCTGCCCACGGTAGCGGACGCCCGTACGGTGGGTCTGGCCACACCAGCGGGGTATTGAAAGGATGAAGTCCATCGGCACCGTAAGTCCCCTGCATGAAATCAATCTGCTGGAACGTCCATCCCTCCCAGACTGCCGGTTCGGTAACCACGTTGCACGGCACGATATCGCAGTCCAGCATGCCTTCGAGCGATGTGATGAAGTCTGAACCGATCTCGTTATCCACGAGCACCTCAGCATTGTCAATGACCAGAATCTCTTTCGCTTCCGGCGATGTACGGAAGTGGGTGCCGTTTTGATTGACGAATCCACGGTGCTCTTCCCACACAGTTAACCCGTCGCCGTCAGCATCCGCACTGCTGTGGAACCGCGAAACAAAATCGTACGGGATTTGGTATGGATATGGGTCTGCGGTCAGGAAAGTGTCCTGACAATTACGCACGAACATTGCGCCCTCCGCCGCATAATCCAGCACCGCAAAACTCAAAAAGACGTCTCCTGCGGGTTGCACCGTTGAGGTCGTACGGAGTTTGAAGCATGCGGTATCCGCTTCCCACCATGTTTCCAGCAGTTGCCAGCCGTTATTCTGAGCAGCCTTAATGTCCTTTACCTGTTCAGGTTCTCCGACTGGCACTGGCGCATTCATGGCTATGCCTTCATACGTAGAGGTCTTGAAAATCGCCTCCAACCTCATTGGATTCGACACATGGATTTGAAAACACAACTGTTCACCGTAGCTCGGAAGCCAATCACTGTAGGGATCAGGGCTATCTTCACAAGGGGAAATGGTGATCAAGCCCGTCATGCCTGCTGTTGGAGAATAGCCTATGTACTCTGTATAGGAGTTTGATTCAGGGCTATATCCCGATGCGCCTGCCGCCGGAGTAAGCGGGCAATCACATCCATCGAGGTCTCGAATCCAGTGAAAACCGAAGGAAAAACCGCAGTAATTTACCTGCTCGATTGCTGTACAGTAGTTGTAGGAGTAGCCGACATACGGAACTTGACCCTGACGAAGATCGCAACCAGTCGGCGGAGAGACGTATGGATAGCCGCAACCTAATTGCGTCTGGTCACACCCCGTACATACATAGCCTCCACTCCAGCAATCCACAGTCTTGAAACCACTCCACGAATCATACCATTCGATCGAGTTGCCTGCAATTCGCACACCCCACGAGAGCTTCCTCCGAAAAGTCGTATACTCATCTTGCGCTTTCGTTTCGCAGGTTAGCCCGATCAAAAGCAGACTCAAGCCAATGATAATAAAAGTCGGTGATTTCTTCAAGTGCATGAATATTCGCTCCCATTCCTCAACCCAGTAAACAGATTTCGGCGGGCTGAGGACAGCCCGCTCGGCGGATGAAACGCTATCGTAGTGCAGAAACAACAAAGCCCTGCCGCAAACCCGCGCAGCAAGGCCATTGAAAGGGGCATAAGGAGATATATGCCGCCGCGTATCAGCGGGGCATGTCAAGACATCTGCCGCCGCGTTAGTTCTGTTACAAGATCCTGTGTGGTCAGACACAGTCTAAATTTCCTTCACGATACACTCCCTTTAGGTTGACGGGCGTTTGCAATAGAATCTGAATATAATATAAGCATTGCTACAACAAATGTCAAGAGATTTATGCAAGTAAAAATAAAAGCTGAATTTAAGCGCAAGTACTGATTTCATAACTGCATAGGCTCCTATTTATGTCACAAACTCTGTACTATCCATTCTATGCCACTGCAGTTTGAGAGGCCAGCAGAGTGTCGCCGGTGAAGATCACATTGCAGTTGTACAGATACATGGCGCTGCCCGCAGGCGCATTTTCAATCACCGTATTCGTGACTTTCTGCGTCAGCGAGGGACTGTTCCACAGACACAGCATCGAACCGCCGTAAGTTCCGCTGCTGCCGTCAATCGTGCAATGGTCAATCTGAACAGGTGTGGAAGATCCCGCCGGA
>JAGVEU010000123.1 GCA_020057985.1 Calditrichota bacterium
CCGCTCAGCACTCCACGTCACGCGAGTGAGGGGCATGTGAGGAGTGGGGACACATGCCGCCGCGAAAGAGGGGTGGTTTGGAAAAGATTCTGAACGCCTATCCGAGGACGGACAGTGTCCAGAATGACAGTCGGTTTGATCGGCGGCAACACAGGGTCGCCACTGCAGGGCATCTGCGTGACAACAGATAAAAAAAGGCGACCCTCTTCAGGCCGCCTTTTTTTCTGGTCACGTTCGCTTCACTTTTCCATGTGGAGGTCAATTCCGAGGTCACGGGCTTTTTTCCATAGCGTCGTGCGATCAATTTTCAGCAAGCGGGCGGCGCGGATGACATGGCCGCCTGAGGCTTGCAGTGCGGTTTCAATAAACATTTTCTCAAAGCTCTTCACGGCAGGCTTGAGCGGGCCGGGTTTGCTCAGCAGTTCGCCGCTGTCACTGGCGGGCTGCGTATACGGCGTGGGCAGATTCAGCGCAGATGTGGGATGCGGCATCGGCATCCCGCCCGTCGAAGCCTGCACCGCTTGCGCGAGGAACGAGAAGGAGTTGGCGCTGATCACGGTTCCGGTGGTGGAAAGAATCGCCCGTTCTATCGCGTTTTCCAGTTCGCGCACATTCCCCGGCCAAGTGTGACTCAAGAGCATCGCCATCGCCTCGTCCGTCAGCGTGTAGGTTCCCTTGCCCAATCTGCTGCCGATCTTATCGAGGAAATGCGCACAGAGGAGTGGAATGTCTTCGCGTCTTTCCCGCAACGGAGTTACGGTGATCGGCACCACGTTCAAGCGGTAGTAAAGATCGAGGCGGAAGCGTCCCTCCTGAATCAATCGCTCAAGGTCGCGGTTGGTGGCTGTAATCACCCGAATGTTGACCGGAATCCGCTTGTTGCCGCCGATCTTTTCCACCACGCGATCCTGCAGCACGTTGAGCAACTTCACCTGTGTAGCCAGTGAGATATCGCCGATTTCATCGAGAAATACTGTGCCGCCGTCGGCCAACTCGAACTTGCCGATTCGCGTTTGCCGGGCATCGGTAAAGGCTCCCCTTTCATGGCCGAAGAGTTCGCTTTCGAGCAGTGTTTCAGGCAGAGCGGAGCAATTTACTTTGATAAACGGGCGACTGTGGCGCGACCCCTCGAAGTGAAGCGCACGCGCCACCAATTCCTTTCCCGTTCCCGTCTCGCCGCGAATGAGCACTGTCGAGTCCACCTCCGACACCTCCCGAATCAGGTCGAAGACCATGTGCATTTCCGCAGACCTCCCCACCAACCCACCTAACTTGTGATCCCCGCCGAGCCGTCGCTTGAGCTTGTCCACCTCGCCCTGCAATCGGACATTGGCCAGCGAATTCTCTACCGCAGTCGCCAGTAATCTGGACTGCAATGGATTCGAGATGAACGTCGCTGCGCCTCTCTGCACCGCTGCCAACGCCTCTTCTGTTTCCTCTCCCTCAGAAAAGAACAGAACCGGAAGTCTGCCGTAGCGGCTCCGGATTTCATCAAGCACCTCCATACCGGTGGCTTCGTTCAGTCGCAGATCGCAAAGCACGAGGTCAATCGCCTCGTTCTCCAGCCGGTGAAGCACTTGCTTCGGGTCAGGCTCGGTCAGAACGTTGTAGTTTCCCTCGCTTTTGAGCCGGTCGGCCAGTGCATTGAGTGTGCTAAGTTCATCATCTATAATAAGAAGGGTTGTGTCAGTCATCAGCATAGGTCTCCGGTTGAATACATAGGGGGCGGGCTACTCAACCATCTTATCGGCAGAATCGGGGGAGGTCTTTAGAAGGGAAATTAAAAATTGAAAACCGAAAATCGAAAAGAGGACTCTTATTGTTAGATGTTAAACAGAAATAGTGAATTGAACGACATTATAATGACATTCTCAGATTCCGGCAGGGTTGCGAGGACATTAACCCTGCACGGCGGTCAGATTTCCACTTGCGAGCATGATGCATAGCCGCTGAAACACCCTCCCTGATCGTGTATTTGACATTTTGACAGCATGAGGGTATATTAACAAGTTCATAGTAATTCTGGCGAGAATTACTGAACACAGAAGTCCGAAAATCAAATGGAGAATCCCAATGAACCGCAGAGCATTGATTGTACTTCTATTCTTAGCAGCGCTCTTTCTGCTAATCTCATGTGCCGATGATACCGAAGATCCGATTCCGCAGCCGTCCGCCGTGCCCACCGGATATGCGCGGGTGAGTGGCACAGTCCGTGACAGCAGTGGTACCCTCCAGTCCGGAGTTGGACTGCATGTCAACTATGTTTTGTCTCCGCACAGCGCCTTTCTGAGTGACAACCTTGCCCGAACTCGTCATGCGAGTTTAGATACAGTGAGCCTGCTGTCCTTCGTCGCGGTTGGTGGCGAGGGTCGCATCACTCTGAGCTGGGTTACGGCCTCGGAGTCAGATAACGACAGCTTCACTGTCGTCCGTGGCGGTGGTCCTGTCGCGCATATACCGACGCAGGGGAACGGAACGACACCGCATTACTACCAGTGGGTTGATCTGAGTGTTAATCCCGGTGTCATGTACACCTACTGGTTGTACTCGGTGGACATAAACGGAGTGATTCAGAACCTGGCATCCGATTCCGCAATTGCCGACACGGCCGCATATACACCCGAAGAGTCCGTGCTACATCCCAGCTATCCGAATCCGGTTGTGGATACCGTCAATTTCTGGTACGAATTGACCAACGGCCAAAGTGTGTTGCTGACGATCAAGCAAAAGGATGGATCCTTCATAGACACGGTCACGTTGGGTACATATCCCACAGGTGTGTTTGGATTTACCTACGAGATGAATTCACTGCCCAATGGCCGCTATGAATATCGCATGCGAGCCGGAGCCTACGACACAACCATGGTGCTGCTGAAAAATTCAACCAATCATCTCGAACCAGCGGCCTACACGACCGCTGCAGAAGGAACTTACTCCCTCGATCTTGCTGTAGGGGACACCATTCGGATGTATGACAGCGATTACCACTATCTCGGTTACGATGTGTTGCGTCAAGTCCATCTGACGGCCAAAAAGTCCGGATTCGCAGACGAGGATGTTTTACTCACGCTCACCAATCAAGAACGGCAGACTCTGAATTTTACACTGACGCCATAGTAACGCAATTTGTTTAGGTTATTTCTAATTCTGTTTCTCTTCTGCCTGCTTGTCTCAATTGCCGCAGCACAGGAGGCTTCGATTGCGGGTCGTGTGATGCGCCGTGGCCGTGCGCCGATGGCCTATGCACATGTGACTTACACTCATCAAGCCACCGGCGCTGTTTACTCGACAATGACCGGCTTGGAGGGTGAGTATGAACTGTCCGGATTGACTCTGGCAATTCATGAGCAGCATCGCTCTGGACAACGAACTTCATTCGGATTCGATGTGACGAACACCGTTGGTTCATCGCGCAATTTCTTCCTGCAAAGCACGAGTCCCATAGATAAGATCAGGGTGTACAATATTCTCGGACGACAGGTGGCTGAAGTGCGATTGACGATGGAGCAGATCACGGCTGCTCACTGGATGAATCGGGGATTTTGGGATGGTCGAGCCGATGATGGAACGCTTGTAGCGGATGGCGTATATTTCGCCTCGGCACTCACTCCTTCCGGTCTGCAAGCAGTTAAGTTTATGCATCTCGCCGGAGGCACAGCGGCGCTTCCGCAACGGGGAATCGCAACAACCCTGAGTATTCCCGAAAATCCAGTGCGATGGACACCTCGCGGTTCACTCGATGAATCTGTGTACACGGTGACGCTCGTTCATGACTCTCTGGGCGGACGGTTTGCGGACACGAGTTTCACCCGCTTGCTGCACGAGGGTGATAACGGATTTGTCATGGATACGGTCACCACGCTGCCGCCGCTGCGTGTGCTGTTTGTCGGCAATAGCTACACGTATTACAATGGCGGCGTGAGCGAACACGTGCATAATCTCATGATGTCCGCGGATTCGACTTCAGGCATCTACACTTCCATGATTGCCTATGGTGGCTTCACCTTGCAGAATCATTGGGGCAATGCAGACACCCGTAGCACAATTCAGAACGGCCGCTGGGACTTGGTAATCTTGCAGGAGCAGAGTACGCGACCGGTGGACGAGCCGCAATTGATGTATGCCTATGCGATTTTGTTGGACAGCCTGATACGAATATCGAGCGCCGAGACGGGCTTTTACATGACTTGGGGCCGGCAGAACAGACCCTTCATGATTGACACTCTCGCAGCAGCATACGAGTTTATCGGCGGACAACTTCAGGCAATGATTGCACCGGTCGGACGAGCATTTCAAAGGTGTATTGAGCATCATCCCTTGATTAACCTGTACGACACGGACGGAAGCCATCCGAGTGTCTGGGGCACCTATCTTGCCTGCTGCGTCTTCTATGCGAGTATTTGGAATTACAGCCCCCTTGGAATCAGCTATGTGAATGACCCGCGTATCACTGACGAAGAGCGAACGATTTTGCAAACAGTGGCGTGGGAAACGGTAACGGATTATCATCCATGAGAAAACAACCATGACTCTTTTTCAAGGCCTATGGGTGGCCTTAGTGACCCCATTCAAAGACGGCAATATAGACGAACCTGCTCTGCAAGGATTGGTCGAGGATTTCTCGGTGCGCGGAGTTCGCGGGTTCATTCCGCTTGGTACAACCGGCGAATCCTCGACACTTACAACTGAAGAGCGGCGGCGCGTGCTCAAGCTGTGTCTTGAGGCGGCGGGAGACGTCTCCGTAGTTCCCGGCTGCGGCACCAACAACACGGCGCAGACCATCGAGCGTGTGAAGGAAGCCGCCGCAATGGGCGCAACCGGTGCAATGGTGATTACGCCTTACTACACAAAGCCCACGCAAGAGGGTCTGATTGCGCACTTCCATGCTATTGCAAACAGCGCGGACTTGCCATTGATGATGTACAATGTTCCCGGACGAACTGGAGTGAACATGCTGCCCGAAACGGTCGAGAAACTTGCCGCGCATCCGAACATTGACGGACTGAAGGAAGCGAGCGGCAATCTCGAACAGATCGGCGAGATTTGCCGGCGCGTCGCGGGACAGATGAATGTGCTTTCAGGAGATGACGGACTGACGCTGCCGATTCTGTCGGTAGGCGGCGAAGGTCTTGTATCGGTTGCGGCACATATTGCTCCGGAACCGTTTGCGGAAATGATTGATTGCTATTGGAAAGATAATCCGCAGCGTGCGCTTGATCTGCACCGCCGTGTTATGCCATTGTGCAAAGCGCTGTTCCTTGAAACCAGCCCCGCGCCAGTCAAATGCGCGCTCTGGATCGAGGGTAAAATCCAGAATGAGTTGCGGCTCCCGCTTGTACCTGTTCGTCCGGAAACACGGGAAAAGCTGATGATTGCCATACAGAATTATTATCTGGAAGTGAAGGACGCAGATGCCTAATTTGCACTCCTCTGCAAAGATTGCGCTCTTTGGAGCTGCGGGGCGCATGGGACAGGAAATTCTCGCGCAAGCGTGGCGCTATTCTGCGCTGCAAGTGGCGTATGCTTATGACAAACAGCATGCGGGGGAAACGGTAGGCTTGTTAACCATCCAGCAGTCACCGCACGCACTGCCAATAGACACGCAGGTCGTGATTGATTTTTCGCTACCTGATGCCGTGGCTGACCATGTGGCTATGGCAGTGGAAAGTGGTATTCCCTTTGCGTGCGGAGTTACGGGGCTTTCTGACGAAACCATGCTGGTACTGGTGCGGGCGGCGGGTCTGATTCCGGTTCTGTACTCCCCCAATATGTCCGCCGGCATGAATGTCATGTTCCGGCTATCCGCATTGGCCGCTAAAGCCCTGCCCCACTACGAACGGCACATTGTGGAAATCCATCACACCGCCAAGCAGGATGCTCCCTCCGGTACGGCCAAACGACTGGCAAGCGAAATTCAGGATGTAGTGAAGGCCGAGACCGGAATCACCGCACTGCGTATGGGCGAAGTCACCGGTGAGCACCGCTTGATTCTTGCGGGTCCGGGCGAACGCTTGGAAATCACGCATCACGCTGAATCCCGCGCCGTCTTTGCCAACGGAGCTTTACGCGCGGCGGAATGGCTGCTTGGAAAACCTGCTGGGTTGTATGAGATGAAGGATGTGCTTGGAATTTGAAACGATGAAGGATGAACGATGAAGAAAGATCACCTTCCGCCGAGCAGGGTTAAGTCCTCGCAACCCTGCCGGAATCTGAGACCGTAACTCGAGCAATTCCAGCATCATGGGAGCTTTATCGCTCGCAATCAGACAAGAATCTGGGTTTGAAAGCGTAAGATTCCGGTAGGGTTGCGGAGGACCTTAACCCTGCTCGGCGGTCAAAACGATGAAAAGCGGTACGTGCGAAAAATATTTTTTATACCATACGAACTCGGCTTATTTAATTATTTATCAAGATGTTATGTGAAAACTTTCGTACCCAAAAGTGGCATTTCTGGCGGATAAATCCGGAGTAATTGGCGATTAGAGGCTTGTTTGTCGGAAGAACTGAGGGGAGGATATCAGCAGATAGGCTTCAGATACCTAACTTCTTATAAACGCACAAACGTTCAGTAAGTTCCCG